>PWGL01000082.1 GCA_003554465.1 Candidatus Pacearchaeota archaeon | reverse complement strand
GCGGTCGCGGGGCGGTCGCGGGGCGGTCGCGGTCTTCACTTGACGATGGTTAGAACAAGTCAAGAGAGCCGGAGACGGGTGCGTTCGTCGTCTCCGGTCTCTCGCCGGCTTGTTCGTAGCGGTGCCGTGGCGGTCGCGGTCGAGAGGAGGCCCGACGAGCGAGCGGCAGCTCCACGAGGAGCGAGGAGCCATCCGGCTGACGACCGGCGGAGGTGGTCTCGGTGAGTCAGTCGGTCCAGTCCGAGCTCGAGGATCACGTCGATCTCACCGAAGACGACGATCCCCGGTTCGACTGCCGGACGATCTACCGAAACATGGAACTGGAGAACTCCGAAAGCGGCGAAACCTCGGAGTTCAGGTGTGGTTCGTGGCGATGCTACTGCTGCGCCCATCGGATGCGGATGAACCTGATCGAGGATCTCGAACGCCTCGTCGAGGAACGGCCGGAGATGCGGCGGCTACTCTCGCTCACAATCGACGAGGAGGTGCCTGGCGCGCCGACTGATCCTGACGAACAGCACGAGTACCTCACCGACCGGTGGAACGCGCTCAGGACCGAACTCACGGATCACTACGGCGATCTGAGCTACGTCTGGATACGGCACGAGGGAGACGAGAACGGGCGGCCGCACATCCACCTGCTCGTGGATCGCTACCTGCCCCAGGCGCAGATCTCGATGCTCGCCCAGCGCGTCGGCCTGGGGGAGGTTGTGGACATCCGCCGGGTGAACGCCAGGAACGCAGCGCACTACCTGACGAGCTATCTCGGGAAGGGTGCGTTGGCGTCTCTCCCGAAGGGTCTGCGGCGATACGGTTCATCGGAAGATATCGATTTGGACGTTCGTGGATCAAGCCCGTCACATGATGACTGGCGGCTGATGATGGACGATTACGAAATCCGTCGGAGAGAGTCTAACGACCCGCTACGTAGGGAGGTGACGCGTAGCGATCTGTTTGCACAGAAATTGAACGGTGGGCCGGTCGGTCTCGATCCGCCACCAGGTGAACAATGAACCGCTGGCAGATACTCGCGGCGATCTACTCGAGTAGCGTACTCGCTGCGATGGTCGTTTACGGGCCGCCTATGCCGTGATCTTACGGTTCGTAAGATGTTACCTTGAGTAACAATGGGTGTTACCCCGAGTAACAGGCAGTGTTAGTGAAACTGGTCTAACAGTCAGTAAGATTCTCTGTTTGGGTTGCGGTTGCTGGCGCGATCGAGCAGCAATCGGCCGCGATCTCGTCCCCGATCACCGTCCAGGCCACCCCGGAAATGATGGCAGCCCTCGAATCTGACCACATTATAAAAAATATATGCGCCGGTGGGGGTGGGGCCGTCCGTCACTTGGTGTAGTCCCTACGCCCTACGGGGATTCTATGGGTGGTGAAAACTACGGTCTTGTGTCTGATTCTTGGGGTGTCTGATGGGTGTTGTTATTCCTCGTCTTTCCCGAAAACATCGCCGTATATGCCGCTCAGCCGTCCGGTTCCGGTGGCTGTGACAAGGATCGCTGCCCCCAACAGTACAATGCCAATCACACCGGCCGACTGACCGAACAGATCGACCGATAAAGAGCCTGCACCGCCCAGTAGGAAGGCGCTCAGGATTAGCAGGCCGTATGTCGTGTGGGTTGTGAGTCTGTTCTCCTGTAGTTCTTCCCGGTATCGTTCGTTCCGGGTGCGAAGTCGGTCGTTCTCAGCCCGTAGCCGGTCGTTCTCCTTCCTCTCGTCTTCGAGTTCCTCCCGGCAGTCGAACGAGTCGCGGAGTAGTCGGCGACCTGCGACTGACTGGCTCTCGTCGATCGTCTCGGCGTATTCGGCGACCCGTTCCTTCAACGGCTCTGGGAGTCTGAATGCAACGGTCTCCATGCCGTTTACGTATGCAAACATCGGGATAAAGGTACTGGGAGTGGTGGTAGAAACGCCTAAGTGATGGCAGACACAACGAGGTAGCAACTAATCAGAAAACGTGAACGAAGTCCCGGAAAAGGGCCGGGACACGACCGGATACGGCCGTGCCATCGGCCGAACCCGGGTGGAACTGTTGGGGAACAGGTTCCGTGTCCTACCCTTTTGCGCCCGTCGGCAAAATCGTTTCGACTACGCCAGACGGCAGGTAAACGGCAGCAAACGACCAGATAGCGACCGCAACACAACAATCCCGGCCACCCGGCGGGCGGTCCCATCTTGTGCGGCCAGTGGTGAGTGTGACCGATCGCGAGCGAGTGCCGGATGGGTGAAAGCCCGGCAGCGGAGCGGAGCGAGCAGCCCGGAACACAGGGAGCGGAGCGACCGTCCTCGTTCCGGCGAGGGAGCGAGCGAGAGGGATTCAGATAGCAGGTGCCGGTCATGAGTGCCGACGAGAGCCAGTCCGAGTTAGATCTCTCTCGGCTACCACGGTCTAACTCTGTAGAAGCTTGTACCCCCGGAAATCCGGTGGCTGAGGAATCGCGGTCGTACGAGGAACGGCAGGCCGACCGGGCGGCCGAGTGCGTCGCGGAGTTCCGCAACCAGTACCCGGAACTAGCCGGTATGGAGATCTCGAAGACGCCCGGCCGCTCGCTTCGCTCGGAACTGGTGGAGCGGGAGTTCGTCGACGAGCAGGTGGAGCCGGTCAACGACTGGGAGAGCGGGCATACCGTGGAACGTCTCGATCGGGCGGAACCGCCGACGTGGGCGGAAGCTCTGTTTCGGTTCCTGACTGCTCGCCAGCCCTACGATGACGGGTTGGGCGGTGTCTTCCGCTCGCGAGTGGACGGTGGGGAGTTCACCGTCGATTTCGACGACTGCTGGACCAGTTCGTACGGTGACGAGCAGGCCGCCAAAAACGCAGCGGCGCAGCGGCAACTGATGGGCGGCACCTACCCGGAGAGTGAGGATAGCGCCCGGTCGGGGGAGTACGTGGAACCTGACTGGTCGGGCGACACGGGAACGATTCTGCTCACCCGAACGGGTTCGAGCAAGCCGGACGGCCGCCGGGTGCCGCCGGTCGATCACGCCGACGCGGTGGCCCGAACGTGGTCGAACGGTGGGGTCTACGACGTGGTTCGGAACGCTGCCGAGTACCACCTCGGTCTCGATTCGGACGAGTGGGGGTACGTCCGGGGTGACGATGTTCACGGGTTGGATGCCCAGAACCCCGGCATGAACGCCTGTCACGTCCACTGCCACGACGCTATCTATATCGACGTTGGTGCGACTGGCCTGCGTGACGAGTTCGACAGTGACGCGGAGATTGTGACGGTCATCGAGAACACGTTCTACGCGGCGATAGAGAAACACGTCGAAGAATGCCACTTGGCGAAACCGGAAGCTCACACCCGCGAGAAGGCCATAGAGGTACGTCTCGATCTGGAGGAACCAGCGGGATACGCGACGGAGTACCTTCGG
>PWGL01000086.1 GCA_003554465.1 Candidatus Pacearchaeota archaeon | reverse complement strand
GCAACTATTAGTTTCAAGGTAATTTATTCAAGTGATGAAGAAACAATACCTGTAAATGTTTATAGAATAACAAACGAGTGGGAAGAGCTAAATGCAACATGGTATAAAAGAACAGAAGAGGACTGGGGCGAGGAAGGAGGAGATTATGACCCAGAAATATTAGAAACAGTAGATATTACTGATGATAGCGGAAAATGGTATAATCTCTCAGTAACCTCATTAGTTAGAGGTTGGGTAAATAGCAGTTATGAAAATCATGGAATAATCTTGATACCTAAATATAACCTAGAAAGTGGAAATTATGTAGACATTCCTTCCTCAAAAGCAAGTGATGAATCATCCAGGCCAAAAATAATAATAGACCATTCTGAAAATGCCCCACCCGTTATAGAAAACGTGACTACAGATACAACTCCAGATGCCCCAAAAAAACCTGGTGAAGATGTAACATTTGACATTGAATGGTATGACTTAGAAGATGACGAAGCAAAAGCATATATTTGTGAGACCTCAAATATATCTAGAGAAGGCTGTGAGGAAAAAGAATTTTGTTTTATAAACTACACCTCGACAAGTCCTAAAAGCTGTTCTTATACAGTAACAGAAGATGAAGATTGGGAAACAAACTATTCAGTAATGTTATGTGATGAGTTTGGATGCTCTGATATTTTTGAAAACTCATTTTATGTACACCAAGAACCCTCTGTTGAGTTATTAGATCCTGTTGGAGGAGAAACAATAAATCAAAGTGAGGGAAATTATACCATCGAATTTGAAGTTGCAGACCCAGGAGATTACCCTTTAACTTACGACTTATATTATGGCGAAGAGCAAAATTCAACAGAAAATATAATTACAGAAAATGTTAATATCTCTCAACATTGCGAAGGTAGTGAAGGAAAAAGTTGTTATTACTCGTGGAATACTAGTGAGCTTTACGGAGATTACTACCTAACAGTTCATGTAAAAGACGAATTTTCACTAGTTCAAGATTCATCCAATTCAAGTTTTTCAGTAGTAAGCCTTATTGACCCTTACCCCCCGGAAATACATGAGCAGTGGAAAGATAAAGTAGATATTACTTCTGGCCAAGAGGTAAATTTCTATGCCAATGTTACCGACCCTTACCTAGAAGAGGTATGGATATCAATTGAGGCAGACCCCCAGATAAATATAACTATGGAAAACATAACTAACGATATTTTTAAGACATCCTGGATTGCGGAAGAGCCAGGAGATTATGCATTTAAAGTTTATGCTATAGATACCACAGAAGATGTAAATGATACTATGCCGTGGGAAGACTTTACAGTTTATAAGCCAGAAATAACAACAAAAGATGAAAAAATTCCACCAATAACAATGCCTTACCACACAATAAAAGTTGAGGGAAAAATAAACACCACTAACCCTTTAAAAGAAGTTTATGCCTATCTAAATACACCTTCAGGGTTTAGCTTCCTGAATAGCTATCCTCAAAATCTACATTTAGGAAATTTCTCATATGGAGAGGAAAAGACAGCAGAATGGTATCTATCTGCGCCATTTGAAGAAGATATTTACAATCTAAATATAACTTATACAGACAAATATGGTAATTCCTGGAACTCTTCAAATATGAAAACAGAAGTCACAACAGAAATTACAGATTATGACTTAAATTTAGAAGGCTACACTTATGTTATGGGGGGCAATGAATATTATGCAGAAACAACTTTCAAACAATCTCAAAATTATATATCCCCTGATTTTATGGAAATCTCTATATATGATGCTGTCGGAAACTTAGTTGTAGACTCTATCTCAATGAATGAAGTAGATACAGGGAAATATAACTATACTTATGATGTATCTTCTACAGCAGTTGAGGGCCAGTGGGAAACAAGAGCTAATGCAACAAAAGATTCCGAAAGCTATTATAGGAATCATTTCTGGAGAGTAGTAGGTGGCCCATTTGACGTGAGAAATATACAAATAATCGACCCCGAGATAGAAGTATTAGAGATTGATGTAGACACGGAAAATACTGGTGATGTAAATAAAGATTTATATTTGAAATGGAACCTGACTAACGAAGAGACAGGAGAAAAACTTGATTCAGAAGGAGAAACATTCATGGTTGAGGCAAATTCTGAGAAGACATGGACAGTATATCCTGAAACAGATTTCATAGGGAATGTAAGAATAACATTCATAGGTACAGATGTAATGTCTGGAGAAAAAGCAGGAGCATTTAAGACTTTCTCAACAAAAGAGGAGGAAGATGATCCGGACCCAGGTCCAGGTCCTAGTCCAAGACCCGATCCCGAGCCTGAGCCTGAGCCTGAGCCAGATCCGGAAGAAGCCGACCTAGAATTAGAAATATTAGATGAAATTTATGTGGGAAGGGATATAGAGAAAACAATACAAATTAATGCGACAAATACAGGTGAAAAAGATTTGACAGACTTAAGATTGTCACTAGAAGGAATAGATGAATTTGTAGAGGTAACTCCAGGAACAGTAAGTAGGTTAGAGATAGAAGAGTCTATATCTTTTGATATTACCATTTTAGTAACTGATTTTATAGGAGAAAAAGACTTCACATACACACTAACATCTAAAGATATAACAGCTAGAGAAGAGGGAAAACTAATTTCAATGAGTATATATGATTATTTATTTAGAAAAATAGCTGAGTTAAAAGAAAAGATAGCCGAATTAAGAGATAGAACTGACGAAGAATCAATTCTTCAAAAAATAGATAACTGCGAGAGAAAAGTTGAAGACGCGGAGAGAAATACAAAAGAGGAGGAGCCCGTACAAGCTCAAGATAACTTAAGAGATGCAAGAAGATGTTTGGAAGACGCAGAGAGAGAAATAATAGAACTGGAAAAGGCAATAAGAATGCCGAGTATGAGGACAATACTTGCAGTTTCAATAATAATACTTATACTTCTAATTATAGTAGGTATTATCTTCTTACTATATTTGATATATAGGAAATTGAATGTCCTATCATTCCTAAAATCTGCAGAAACAAAAACTAGCAAAGTTCCAGAAAGCAAAAATATGGAAAGCGAAGAATTTGAAGATAAGATAAATGATATAGGGAAGAAACTGGGAATTGAGGAAAATGATGGTGGGGCTAGTGAGAATAACGATAGCAGTGCAAGTGGTAATAGTGAAAATAATAATCAAAATAATACTAAGGAAAGTGGTGAAAATAATGAGGGTGGTGAGAATAAATAATGACTAACTCATAACTCTATCTATCTGCTCATCGCTCCAGCCAGACTCCTTAAACTTTTCCTTTATATCTTTATCATCTAAACCCTGTTCCCTAGCTTTCTTTATATAATCTTTAACTTCCGAATCTTTAATTCCCTGAGACTCAGACTTGCCTTGAGCCTGCGATTCATCTTTCATATCTTTTATCTT
>PWGL01000067.1 GCA_003554465.1 Candidatus Pacearchaeota archaeon | reverse complement strand
AGAGAAAGGCGATAATGGGCCGCTGCACCAGCATGATAACCATGAGGCCCTGGATGGCGTGCAGGGCGGAAGCAACAGGAGAGCGCCTCAGTACAACCAGGTAGATAATCAGAATGGCCAGGGGGATTATAAAATGGCATCCCCTCAGTACGGTTTTCCAGAATTTGGGCAGTTCCTTGCGCGGCAAGGGCTTGATGCCCATTTTAAGCGATTCCAGGTGGACCACGTACAAAAGGGCCAGGTAGGCTATAAGGGCTGGAAACAGGGCGGCCCGGACCACGTCTAAGTAGGGTATGCCGATGATCTCAGCCATAATGAAGGCCGCGGCCCCCATGATGGGAGGCATGATCTGGCCGTTGGTGGAGGCGGCCACCTCTACCGCCCCGGCCTTGTGTCCCGGGAACCCTACTTTTTTCATCAGGGGAATGGTAAAGGTCCCGGTGGTGACTGTATTGGCAATGGAAGAACCGGAGATCATGCCGGTCATGCCCGAGGCCAGTACCGCTGCCTTGGCTGGTCCTCCCCTGAAGGTCCCCAGGGCGGAAAAGGCCACGTCAATGAAATACTTTCCCCCGCCGGCCCGGTCCAGCAGTGCTCCGAAGAGTACAAAGAGAAACACGAAGGATACGGAAACCCCCAGGGGCACCCCGAAAATCCCGGTGGTGGTCAGGTACATGTCGCTGATCATGAAGTCCAGGGGAATGCCCCTGTGTCTGAGTATTTCCGGGAGATAAGGGCCAATGAAGTTATAGGCCAGAAAGATGGCGGCCAGAATGGACAGGGCCGGTCCAAGGGCCCGGCGGGCAGCTTCCAGCAAAAGGACAATCAGGATAAAGCCCATGACAATATCGGTCTGGTTGGGCATGCCCTGGCGGAAAATAAGGTTGTCGAAATCCCACCATAAGTAAAGAGCAGAAGCCATGCCCAGAGCAGCAAATATCCAGTCGTATACGGGAATGGTTTTACGGATGGATTTGCTGGCGAAAGAAGGAATGATCTTTTGCGTCAGACTGACCCAGAATGGCGTAGAGTGCTGTTTGTAAGCCGGATAAACCAGAAAGGTCAGTCCTATGGCGAAAGCCAGGTGCCAGATCCTGGCAATATGCGAATTTATGGGGTCATGAGCTATTGACAGCTGAAAAATGGACCAGGCCAGGCAAAGCAGAACAATAATCCATCTGGCAACAATGCTTTTGGGATCCCTGACCCCGGCCTCCACCATGACCACCAGGTCTCTGGCTTCTTTGGTCGTGGGTGGTGCTTTGTCCTGTCCGTCCTGATTTTCCGTGGTCTTCTGGTTTTCCTCAAGAGTGTTGTTTTTTCCGGCTTGTTCGCTCATGTGGTTTACCTGTTCTTTTGGCGGTTATCCATTCGGGAAGAGTAGGTCTTTGTGCCGGATTGCGGCAGAGATTAATCAGGATGTTGTCTCATACGGGAATTTAAAGCTGCAGGCTGCCCGCCATGGGGCCGGCGGGTCATGAAGACCCGGGAAAAAACGGATATGGTTCCAGTGTCGCAGGGGGGCGGACACCTCCCGGCCAAAAAATGATTACGTAACGGGACCAGGATTAATTGACACTTATAAAGTACCGCCGGACAGAGCCTGGGAGGAAATGACCTTTAATGCTGTGTGATCATGTATAACCGGCAGGTGACTATGGCCCCGTTACGTACAGAGCCAGGGCTACATCCAGCCCTGTTCCTCGTAATATCTCTTGGCGCCGGGATGCAGGGGAGCGGACAGACCCTGCAGCATTTCCTCGACTTCCAGATGCCGGAAAGAGGCGTGGGATTCCCTCAAAGCGTCAAGATTTTCAAATACGGTTTTGACCATGTCGTAAACCACGTCTTCATCAACTTTTTCATCGCTGACAACCGTGGCGGTAACAGCGTAGGTCTCGATGTCTTCATCCACGCCACGGTAAGTTCCGCCCGGGATGGTGGTCATGATGTAATAAGGCTTTTCCTCGACCATGTCCTTGATTCCCTGGGCATTGATGGGGATCATGCGGATGTCCACGGATGTTGCAGGCTCTTCGATGGCTGCGCTGGGGTTGCCTATGGTATAGAAGAATGCGTCGATGTTGCGGTCCACCAGGGCGCGGGCGGCCTCGTGATGTTCCAGTCCCTCGGCCCGGAAGTCATTCTGGGGGTCTATGCCGTAAATTTCCAGAACGTCCATGGCGTTGCCCCTCTGTCCTGAACCGGGGTTGCCGATGTTTATCCTGTGTCCCTTGATGTCTTCCACGGAGTGAATGTCGGTATCCTGGCGGGTTACCAGCATGACTGTCTCAGGGTGCATGCTGAACAGGCTGCGCAGGCTCTTGATAGGACTTCCTTCCCATTCGGCGGCGCCGTTGTAGGCCTGCCAGTTGCGGTCTGACTGGGCCACGCCGAAGTCAAAAGCACCGCGTTCCAGGGCGTTGATGTTGAACACGGAACCGCCGGTGGGCCGGCCTATGTAGTTGTACTTGTCTCCGATTTCGTTGTTCATGATGTTGCTGATCTGCAGGGCTACCTGGTAGTAGACGCCTACAATGGAGGCTCCTCCAAACAGGATGTCCTGTTTGGCCTTGGCCTGGGGGGCTGACAGGGCCAGAGCCAGCACCGCTGCAACAGCAATGAAAATCCTCTTTCCGAACATAATGCATACCTCCTGACAGATTAAGATGATAAAAAAATATACTAAACCCAAGTCTCCTTATGCTCCAGATCAGGAGGCCATGTCAATATGCCGGAAGTATTTTCGCCTGACTATTTCCATGGCCGGAGGGTACCATTCAGGGGGTCCTCGGTGTTGATTGCTGGCCGATTGCGGCATTCCCTGAATAGGTTGCGCCGGATGATATCTGCTTCAGTGCGCCGCCGGAACTTCCAGGAGCCACGTGGCTATGCTGAAGTAGATGAGGATTCCGCCTATATCGGCTATGGAGGTTATAAGAGGTACGCTGGCTGTTGCCGGATCTACTTTCATTCTGGCCAGCAGAAAGGGCAGCAGGCATCCCACCAGACTGCCGAAAAGAACGACAACAGTCATTGTCAGCCCCACCACGATGGCCACTTCCGGTCCTCCCCTGAAAATGCCCACCATGGACACGGCCAGGGCCATGCCCAGGCCCAGGGTCAGGGCTATGCCTACTTCCTTGCCCAGCAGGTAAAGCCAGTCCGAAGCTTTTACGTCCCCTGTAGCCAGGGCCCTGACCATTAGAGTAGAGGACTGGGAACCGGCATTGCCGGCGCTGGCGATCAACAGGGGCAGAAAAAAGACCAGGGCCACTACAGCTTCGATGGTGCTTTCAAAAAAAGCTATGCCGGCACCTGAGAGAAGATTGACAAAGACCAGGGCCAGAAGCCAGGGCAGGCGTTTCTGAATTATCAGCCAGGGGCTGGCCTCCCTGAAATTGACCCCCACCAGGCTTTCCCCGTGTCCGGATATGGAGCCCATGCGGTGAAAGTCCTCAGTGGCTTCTT
>PWGL01000050.1 GCA_003554465.1 Candidatus Pacearchaeota archaeon | reverse complement strand
GAACAGCAATGAATAGTTGCCACAACCACGAGCCGTACGAAGGGCGCACGCAACACGACGCTCAGGCCGGCTGGACTGAGGACGGACGCCGGAAGATGGTCACGGTGGTGTCACACTGGGCACCGATTCAATGCGCACATCTACAAGCCAAAACCGATCCCGGCTGCGAGGGTTGTTGCTGGTTGGAGTGGTGCCGATGAAACCCGAGCGCAAATTTTGGAGGTCGGACGTTCAACCAGCACTAAAGGCGATTTCCGGGCTGCAATATAATCGAATCGAACTCAAGACCGGTGCACCGGGGGTACCAGATGTCACCTACAGCCTGGACGGTACTGGGTGGATCGAGTTGAAAGTGATGCCGACGAACGTTTTGTATCCGCGCTGCATTGACCTGTTGAATTGGGAACCTGAACAACGGGCCTGGGCCAGGAGACACCGACAATCCGGGGCTAAGGTGTGGTTGATGATCAAGGCGGGTGTGAACGTGGCACTCATTGACCCACTGAAGTGTTATGACCTCGAAAGTGTGGGTTGGGACAACCCGGCTGCGGTCCGGTGGACTACGGACATGTTGAACCACCCAGCATCGCGAATCGTGCTGGCCGAATATTTGCGGGTGGGGCCATGATGATGTGTAGCCGTGTTGCCGTTACGCGCGTAAGCTCCCGTTTTTGTCTCAGTCAGCACATTAAAAAATGAGCGGCTACACGGCTACACGGCTACAAACTGCTCAGAAACCGCTACACGACGCCACTTTTTATGTTGCCGCTATTTTTCGTCTTTTGGTAACACGGCTACACCAACAAAAACCAGTGGTAGGTGCCTCCCAAGAGAGTCTCAATGGTCATTGTTATCGGGATCTCGCGTGCGTAAGGAGACAAAATGGCTTGGGGTAAAAAGTCGCGGCATGAGCGGGGCTATGGCAGCCAATGGGTTAAATTGCGTGATCGGGTGATGAAGCGCGATCAATATTTGTGCCGGTTGTGCCGAAAAAAGGGATTGGTGGAACCAGCAACTCAAGTCGATCACGTAAAACCGAAAGCAAACGGCGGCACCGATGACTTGTCTAACCTCCAGGCGCTGTGCGAACCTTGCCACAAAGAAAAGACCGCACGCGACAATGGAGCCGCACCGAAGCCGGCCATTGGTGTTGATGGTTGGCCAATTGATGAATCGTGAATGTTTCACGTGGAACAAGCATAGGGGGGCATGTCGAACTTTGAAGAAGCAATCTTTAGGGACCGCCGCCCAACTGTTTCTTTATCGAAAACCCGTGTCAGTGGTCCAAACCACAATGATATACTATGATATAGGAGAGTCTCATGCCCAGCAGAATTGGTACTTTGGCAAGCGATGTTGAGGTGGCGCAGAGTGCACTCGTGAAGATCGAGCCGCCCGCCCACGTTCACCTCAGAGAGTGCGACAAGGAATTCTGGAACGCGATTGTACGCGCGCGCGCGATGGATTCGTGGACGGATATTGATCTGGCTCACGCGGCAAACCTCGCGCGGACCCAGGCTGACATCGAGAGAGTGCAGCAGGAATTGGGCGTCGAGGGGTTCACGTTAGTCAACGATCGTGGCACCACCGTGCAAAACCCCAAGTTCTCGATCCTGGAAACGTTGACCCGGCGTGCGGTGCTGCTGTCCAAATCACTGCAGGTGCATGCCCACGCTACCGTTGGGGAGTCGCGCGACCAAGTGCCGAAAAACAAAGCACAAGCCAAGGCACGCGCGATCGCTGAGGAAGCCGATAAGGACGGGCTGTTTGCGAGGCCACATTGACCAACCCGATCTACAGCGGTCCCCACCCAATAATTCGCGACGTCGGAGGTGTCGCGACGAAGGATCTTACTACCGGCGAGAGGGTGATTCGCTTTATTGAGGAGAGCTGCGTTGTCCCCGAAGGTGATCTCGTGGGGCAACCGGTGCGCCTGCTCCCGTTCCAGAAAAAATTCATCCTAGCCACGTATGACAACGAGGCCGTCACTGATACTGCGATCCTGTCGATGGCGCGCAAGAATGCCAAAACAGCCACGATCGCGTTCCTGGCTCTGGCACATCTGGTGGGGCCGGTAGCAGTACTGAACAGTCGGATCATCTCCGGCGCGCAGTCTCGCGATCAGGCTGCGGAGGTATACAATATCGCCAGTAAGTGCGCTATGATGTCCCCGGACCTACAGCACCGCATTCGACCGGTTCCGTCGGGCAAGATGCTGGTTGGGTTAGTGATGAATACCGAGTACAAGGCAATTAGTGCCGAGGGCAAGACCGCGCATGGTAAGTCACCGATCGTCGCCATCCTGGACGAAGTGGGCCAGATTGTTGGGCCGCGCGATGCTTTCGTGGACGCGATTACGACATCGCAGGGTGCCTATTCCAACCCGCTCCTGATTTATATCAGCACGCAAGCCGCGTCGGACACGGACTTTTTTAGTCTAGCGATTGACGACGCCAAGAACCATCAGCCGGAGAAGACTGTCTGCCACGTATATAGCGCTGAGGAAGGCGCGGACGTGATGAACGAGGAGCAGTGGTACGCGGCTAACCCGGCACTTGGTGAGTTCCGCTCGATGTCGGACATGCGGCGACAGGCAGAGAAGGCATCACGCATGTCGTCGTTCGAAAACACCTTCCGCAATCTGAACCTCAATCAGCGTGTCAGCTCGGTCAGTCCCTTTATCAGTCGCAACGTGTGGACTTTGAATGGTGGCTGTCCCGAAGAGTTGATTGGTCGCAATGTGTACGCCGGCCTGGATCTGTCCGCGCGCACCGACTTGACTGCGTTGGTGTTGGCATTCGAGGAGGGGGGGCAGTGGCACGTGCACCCGTTCTTTTGGACTCCGGCGGAGGGATTGTTGGAACGGGCGAGGCGTGACCGAGTACCATACGATGTGTGGGTCAAGGAGGGGTTGTTGCGCACGACTCCTGGCGCGTCGGTGGATTATAGTTTCGTCGCGGGCGAGATGACGGAAATCTTTGCCGATTGCAACCCGCTCAAGGTGGCTTATGATAGGTGGCGGATGGATTTATTGCAACGGGAGTTGGGTCTGATAGGGGTTGACCTACCATTGGAACCATATGGGCAGGGATACAAGGACATGTCGCCAGCACTTGACCTGATGGAGTCGGAGCTGCTCAATGGGCGCGTTCAACATGGCAACCATCCAGTGTTGACCATGTGTGCGGCGAATGCGGTAGTGTCGCGGGATAGTGCCGGGAATCGCAAACTGGACAAGTACAAGGCTAGCGGTCGGATCGATGGAATGGTTGCCATGGCCATGGCGTTTGGGTGCAAAACGAAGGCCGACGCCGAGCCGCCACCCGAATACAGTATGTTTTTTGTCTGACTTGACTTGACTGTTCCCCGGTGCTATACTATGTGGTAGTATATATGGGGAACGTCTATGCGTCGCGCGTACAGCACGATCACCGTCAAGGATCTTAGCGAAGACGCCCGCGAATTCGTCGGCATCGCCAGCACGCCCAGCGTTG
>PWGL01000071.1 GCA_003554465.1 Candidatus Pacearchaeota archaeon | reverse complement strand
CTCCCTGCTGATGTCACCAGAGATGACGGTCTTTCCCTTGACTTGCAGGAAGTAAAAAAATTAGCGGAATAGCAGCCAGCCTTCAACGATAGTCTCTATTTCAAAATCCACTTCAGCAATTTGATGATAATATTGAGCAACCGGTGAAAAATCATGCAGCCCGGGATTTCCGCTGAGGTAGAGGCGGTCATGCAGATTGGGCAACTCTTCCAGGGGCGAGATGTCAGTGACCAGATTATCACGTAGGTTGAGGTCCCTGAGTTCTGTCAGGTGTGCCAGAACTCTGATATCAGTGATCCTGTTGTTTCGTATGGAAAGATATTCGATCCTGGTCAGGTTTTGCAGGACATCAATATCACTTATGATATTGGTATGAAGCCGCAGGGTGACCATATCATCTAATGTCTCAAGCGGTTCTATACAGGCTATCTGGTTATCACGCAGGTTCAGGTTGACCAGGTTGGTGAGTGAAGATAAAGGGGAAATGTCTGATATCTGGTTCCCCCGCAGATCCAGAACAGTGAGATTTTCCATCGTTTCCAGCAGATGGAGGTCGCGGATAGAGTTGTTCCTCAGGATGAGTTCTTCCAGGTTGATGAGTTGCTCTATACCGGCAAGGTGTTCTATATCCCTTTCTTCAGCGTCCAGTTTGGTAAGAGGCAGAATATCCCGGCTGTATATAGGACCGTAAAGAAGGGATAGTGCCTCTCTTACCGCGGCTTCTAACCCGGGATCCGGAAAATAAACCTCTTGATCCCCGATAATATAATGAGCGGAAACTACTTTTGAATCTTCCCTCCCCTCACTGACAGCATAGGCTTTGATGAGAGTATCGCTGCCTGCAGGCAGGTGAATATGAACAGTTTCTCCGGGCATACCACTGATAACATCAGCGCTTGTGCGGGGATCACTGCCGTCCGTGGTATAGTGGATTACTCCCCCTGTGGTTGAAGTAGAAAGATACATATCCTGCGGATTTTCATATACATCACCGGGTAAACTGAACCGCGGGGCAGCCGTTTTACGCGGGACCTGGTCATTATCCCAGGTCCATTTGATTATATTATCTTCTCCGGGTATTATCTGGTGCTGGAGGTTATCTTCTGCGGGAGACCGGTAAACAGTATCTTCGATGGTACTGGTAAATTGATATTCAAAAGACTGGTTATCCAGTCTACACATAGAATGGGACCACTGGTATAAATTATCAGAAATATGTTCCATAACGGGGGCATTTTCATCCCAGCCAAGAAAAGGGGTGCTTCCCCTGACCTGAATGTGACCGCTATCAAAGTCTTCCATGTCCAGGATAAAACGAATAACGGGAGGTGTATCCGGTATGCCGTCACCATCGGTATCCACATTTATTTCCAGATAGTCAGGCACAGCATGCCATGTACCGGAAGAATAATCGCCATTATTCCGGTTGCTTGCAGGTATGATATCGTCGCTGGTATAATATTGTGAAGTGCTGTTGTTTTGCAGGATGGATATCAGCCGGATGGTGAGGTTTTCCGGAATAATCTGACCATCGGGGATATCATCAAAAAGTTCCTCCCAGGGAATAGCTGCCTCATACCCGCTGTTCATCAAACCGTTTTGATGCCAGGCAGCCCTGCCCGCTGATGTGATATTATCAAAAAGATCGTCAGGGGCGTTATATTGCCAGACACCGTGACTGCTGCCGTCGGTTTCAAAAGCATAATCTACCCCGAAACCAGCAGCCGTTATATGGAGGGCATTGCCCTGGTGGGAATAACGGGAGTCGTTGAGATCGGTAACGCCTGTGGAACCGTCCAGGCAGAGATAAGTCGAAAGACGGTTTTGATTATGCACTCTGCCGGTCATACCGATATAAAGAAAAGCCTGGTCCCAGGCAACCCAGAGTCCTGCCAGGTTATGAGCCTCCGACCACGGATTATGTCCTGTACTTTCTTCACGGAGCTCCTCTTCTGACCAGTCATCAAAAATTCCATCGATATTTCTGCTGACATGGTATTCAGCCGATACCCCGGGACTGTTACCCCGGTCCGGAAGAAAGGAATAAGCTCGAATATGGGTATGACTGCTTACGGGAAGGTGAATAGTCACCTCTTCTCCTGGCCGGGAGGTAAGGGCTGTTGCGCTGTCGGCCGGATTGCTTCCGTCCGTGGTATAACGTATGCGGGCATCAGGGGTGGCACAGGAAATGGTTACATCGGCAGGCTGGAAAAAGTGTTCACCATCCGGATGACTGAACTGAGGCGGCTCTATGGCTCCTTCTACCTCATAATAGCCCTCCGTGGAGAGGGAGGGTATAGCCGAAGGATGTGTTGTCATGGCAGATACAGTCATGACAGAGCCTTCCTCCAGGGGAATGTCGACATTTTCCC
This sequence comes from Candidatus Pacearchaeota archaeon, assembly GCA_003554465.1. GTDB lineage: Archaea > Nanobdellota > Nanobdellia > Pacearchaeales > GW2011-AR1 > PWGL01. The sequence continues at coordinate 1,123 of PWGL01000071.1, read as the reverse complement.
CGGGCTGTCCCTGCTGTACCTGGCTTGAATACCAGGGATCGCTTCCGTCCAGGGTATAATGCAGGACGGCTTCGGGTTCAGGATTATTGATAGTAACGGTCAATGCGTCGGAATAAAAACCGGGTTCAGGGGTAAAAGAAGGAGGCTGAAGGATTTCATGGGCATTGGGATAGCCCGGTGTGGGAACCTCGCAGATGGACCAATTTGAGGAACCGTCAGGCATTCGCGCTGCAGAACGATCCGCCTGTAACGTTATATTCGACGGTGCCTGGTCAACAACGGTTGAACCGTCGGAATGAACCAGGTAAAGGGAATGTTTCCCGGGTGATACCATAAAGTTTGAATGGAGGTGTTTCCTGTCATACGTCCGGTTTTTACCCGAAAGCCATATCCTCATATATTCTTTCCCTTCCAGGGTGACTTCAGGAAACGTCCATTTTGTTAGATCATGCGGGCAGTCGGAGAGGTGATATCCGCCTAGAAATATGGGTTCTTCACCCCGGTTATAGAGTTCAACAAATGGTTTTCCGCTTCCGTCTTCATCAAGATAGAGAGGATGAACCAGCGATTCATTTTCCCAGAGGATTTCATTGATGACCAGGTCTTCAGGATAATGCGGCGCCTCTCCTGTGACGATGATGTCATTCAGCCGGAGCATTGAACGTGGACCGTCCGTGCCACTTATATGATGATATCTCCAGCGTAGCTGAATGAGCTCCTGTTCTGCCAGTTCCGGCGGCAGGCTAAACGGTCCCAGATAACTGTTGTGTCCGGCTTCTTCGTTCCGGATATAGTTGACCGGCTTTCCACCGTCCTCGAGTGTGGTGAAAGGTCCTTCATTGCCGATACGGTATTGGACCTGCAAGCCGTAGACCCTGCTGTTTGGAATAACAGTGCCTGCCCGGAATCCCAAATATATTTCCTCCGTTCCCTGTGTATTCAGGGAAAGAGTTGCCGCTCCCAGGTCGCGTCCCTGCGTACCCTCATGCCAGTGGTCGGTTCCACCGGTATTAATGAAGGCAAAACCATCCGAGTGCAGCCCTGCCATGCGGGTACGTGACTCATTATTATAGGGCTGCTGGTAATAGTGGATCAGGGGGGGCTCCAGATCCGGATCTACACG
>PWGL01000104.1 GCA_003554465.1 Candidatus Pacearchaeota archaeon | reverse complement strand
CTAAAAAAGACGCTTTCAAAATCGTCGATTTAGTCTTTGACATGTGGCTGAAAGACGACAATTACACACCGATAGGCCATTTGATTGACTACGTATGTGAAAACTATAACAAACTAATTAAAATGGATTCCATAAGAGAACAAGTCATCAATTTCTACGAAAACTTTGAATAAAAAAGGAGGATAAAAATGAGCAAATTTTTAAGCATTCGAGGAAAAGTGATTCAACATCGAACTTTAACTACAGTCATCAAAGTTCACACCGGCGAACTCGTCGAACTCGCCCATGAACATTTAAACAACGAACAACAAGAAAAACTAAGAAAAACAAAAGAAGGATATTACATTGACGCAACAGGAAAAATCTACAAAGACGAAGAAGGACAAATCCAAATGCGAACAATGGAGGTAAAAACATGAAAACCTACTTAGCCATCAAAAATACTGAAAATAATCGTTATCGCATCCATAAATTCAAAGCAAAATCTAAAAAAAGCGCCAAAAACATTTTGAATTACATGTCCAAAGCCACTAAAACGAATTATTATTTCAAAGGAAAAATGCATCCTTTGCGCTACAAAAAAGTCTTCAAAAAAGTGCGCAAACTAAACATGAATATGATTGAAAAGGAGGAAATCCAGTGCCTGAAATCACTAAGGGAACAATAGTCAAATACAACAAAGAAAAAGACCACAACAAAGACCGCCCACCTATTATTTCTAAAGGAACATACAAAGTCTTAGACATTCAAACAGATTCAAGAGGCACCAAAAGAGTCAAACTACAAAACACCATAACGAAAAAAATTCCCAAAACCACATACAGTTTAGACATTCTAAAACCTGTAAAAAACCAACAAAAAACAATGCCTACCCACACAAACAAAGAAAAATATATCTTTCAAGACTCTGAAAAAATTTACGCCAAAGTACATGAAACACCCTATGAAGTCGTACTTGAAGATGAAGAATGCAATCTAAGCATTCTAGAAAAACAAACATTTTTCAAAAACGCCGCAAAACTCACCAAAGTCACATACGTCCTTTTCCAAATCACCAAAATGCTTCAAGAATATGACTTACCAAACAAATTGACACAAAATTTTGAACAATTCAAAAAACACATCCTTCAACAAGAAATCCGTGCGCAGCAGCGCTCAGAAGTGGACAAATAAACAAAACCACTTCAAACCCTTCCTTTTTAGCATAGTCCCGCATTCGGCCCCATCCACCGAATGAAAAACTTCCGCCTATCCCCCGGAAAATGGAGACAAGTTCGGTTAAAGTCTCCAAATTTTAAAGGTGTATTATGAATGAAATTGTCTATTTAGTAGGACATTCTTCCTACATACGTAAAGCCGAAGACGGAAAATACAAAATACGCATATACACAAGAACAGGTCCCATAAAAGTAACCATACCCGAAAAACTTTTGCCTAAACCAAAAACAAAAATCAACAACAGACTTTTATGCATTGAAGCTATTGTAAAAGTAAACATGGCTAACAAAGAATACTTTGAAGCATTGCAAATCCTAAAATAGCCGAGGAATCCGACCTCGTCTATATAGAAAATTATAATAAGGAGGAATAAAAAATGGAATTCAAGTCTTATGTCACCAAGACCGACAACGCAACAAATCTCATCATCGAACTACCAATCTCCTACAGGGATTTAGACACCGTGAGGAAGTTGGAAGACATCAAAGTCTACCACAAAAATCCTCGCACAGAGCGAATCGAAACCCTATTTGACATCATGGATTCAAAAAGCGTTTCCATCAGCACCAACGGCATCGCAATGCCTCTATCTCGAGAAAACAAGAAAATCAAAATCAGCGCCCAGATTGACGGCAGCGATGACACCACAATGAAGCACTTTGTGGCCAAAGTTCGACAAGGTTTGGACCAATACCTAAAGAACTACGAAGCCGCAAAAGAAGCCATCGAAAAAATGATTTCAGAAGTGGAGGTAAAGTAACATGTTGCAAATCTACATCGGCACCCCGGAAGAAGACCAATACGTCACAGTCCCTAAAGACTGGACGGTGTCCAAGATGTTGAGCGAACACAATGTTTCCGTCAATGGTCTCATTCAACACAACGGCAACAATGTTCGCAACCTCGAAAAAACGCTAGAAGAACTAGGCGTCAAAAACGACGACCAAATCTACGTAGTTCGTAAAATGGACAGCGCCAAGTAACACCAAAAAAAGAGGCGGGAGGAAACTCCCGCCTTTTTTACTACTTTTAAAAGGAGTTTGATTATGAGAAATTCAGCCATTATTCAATATCTAGTCGATAAAAAAGATATAATAAAAACCATAAGAGATATTCTTATAAGCTACAAACCAGTCCTACTAAAAGATACGCCAAAAATACAAAATATGCATTACATAGAAAGCTATGAAATATATTTAATGATTTTATTAAATCATAGCCCTATTTTCCAAAACTTTCTTTTATACAATATGCAAAATACACTCGGAAAAGTATCATCAAGTTTAATTAGTCATATTACAATAATACCTTCATCCAAAAACCCACACATAACAACACATGCAAAAAACGTAAAAGAAAACTATTACGAAATTATAATTTACTTACCTAAAGAACTTATAATAAAACTTACAGAACATTATTATAAAAACGGATATTTTTGTTATAGTCGTCATATGCTTGAATCCGAAGAACACATACATGGTAATTCCACAGACGTACTTGAAGAAATTGTACAAAATTACAATTACGAAGAAACAAAAGAACACGCACAAATCATCAAAAAATATATAAAATATCCTGAAAGTTCTCTAGATTATATTTTAAACAAATTTAAACAATTTAGAGACTTGAACATTGAAATCAAAAAACGAATTCTAAATTTAGAATTCACAAATATAGTTATAAAAGAATATAACCCTACACTAAAAAACATAGAAAAACTTGCAAAACAAATCAAAAAAGGTATGACAAAAAAACAACAAAAAATACTAGATGAAATTTCATCCGAAACAGAACATCTACAAAACCGTTTAGAAGAAGCAAACATAGAATACAACAAAATAGTCAATGAAATAATAGGCATAAAACAAAACGATTTGAAAAAAGACAAAATACAAAGAGTTCTTTCCAACAGTCAAATCAACAACGTTTATCAAGACAACCACTATCTTTATATACAAACCAATCCTTTAATCCTAAATTACGACGAAAAGAAAAAACACGCCCACGACAGATTAAAAAAACTAAAAGAAAACGAAAAACTTACTATCGGAAGACACGAAATAAAAATCGACTTAAATACATTCAGTTCAAGACACCGACCATTAGATAAAATCAGAAATCATCACATTGAAAACTTACGTTGCTTTGGAACTTTTGGCGAACATCTACAAAAAGCCCAAAGAGAGCGCAACCTTGCAAAATTAGTTTCACTGAATTTACAATTAATTCAACACGTCACCATAGGAGACCCTGTCGGAAATAATACTATCGACAATGCCTT
>PWGL01000098.1 GCA_003554465.1 Candidatus Pacearchaeota archaeon | reverse complement strand
CTACAACCAGCTCATTGAATCATATTCAACTAGAAATAAATAATTATCGGTTAAGTCCTGCTCAACGACGCAATTCATCCATTCCTTAAAAGAAATGGATTTCTTGCTAGAAAATTTAAAAAATAATTCAGGGTTTCTCGCGATAGCTCTCTTCAAAAAATCCTTTAAATTCTTTGACCTTCTCTTCACCAATTATTTTAGATTTACTATAAAGCCTACCTAACCCTTTATCAAAGTCGCAAATTAAACCCATTTTTGGAATAATATTGCCAAAACTATAATTCACCTCCCCCTCATCTCCTGAATTTCTTTCCATACTCATCCCAAACTTCTCAGCTGCATCTCTTAAAATATCTTCTAAATCTTCTGCCGAAATACTTCCGTTAAACTTAATATGTTCAAATTCCATAAATATAAAAATAAAATTAACCTAAATAAACCTTGTCATCTTTCTCCACCTCTCTTTCCCATATTTCTTCTATATCTCCCATAAGGTTTCCAAACTCTTCTTTCAAATTTTCCCACTCACTATAAAATTTTTTGATAAATTCAGCTTCTTTTGCCTCGTCATATTTATTATCTAGATTTATAGAATCTAACTCAAATTTACCCAGCTTAAAATAAATTTGCTCAATCTTTTTCTTCTCCTCGTTATTTAAGTTATTTGTTAAAGACATAAAGAATATAGGTCCATTTCCAGGATTTAAGAACATTTCTAAAAATTTGAAATAAGAGAGGTTTTTATCAATTAAAGTCCTTCTAATATCTCTAATTAAAAAATCTCTTTCAATATCTTGCAACTTCTCTATTTCAAAATCCCTATTCAAATCGTCAAAACTCGGAAGCTCATACTCATCTCTAATTTTTTTAAATGCTTTCTTTAAATCATCTAATCTTTGCATTACCATATCTAAAAATATTTTAAAGCTTTATAAATTTAATGAGCTAGAAAAAGTGCAGTAAATATGAAATATTAAATAAAAAAAATAAAAAAAATAAGAACATAAATTTTTAGGGATTACTCAGATTTTCCCCATGCAGCAACAGCCATTATTACTAAATTAACTATAGGTATTAATAACAATATAGCCCACCATCCAGGTCTTTTAATTGCTTCAAACAATTTCCAATCCCAAATAACAGAATATACTAAAAACACTAATAATGCTATTCCCGAAATAATTTGTACTGCTGCTAATTCAATATTAATTGTAAAGTATGCAATTAATAAAATCCAAGGCCACCAGTGCATTTGGGACGCTTGAAAAGCAACTATAAAAGGTCCTAGACCTGGTATCCAGGCAAGGTTCGGATGATTTAACCCTGCTTTTTTACCCATCGATGCAAATGCAAGAGATAAGAAAATGTAAATAGCCACTGAAATTAGAACACTGATAATTAGAAAAATTAAAAGGGCCCCCATCATTGATGCAAATATAGCTTCCATATCTTTTTTTACCTCCTTTCAACTCTTTTATTATCTTAAACAATGATTTCGCCTTTATAAACTTATTTAAGGATTGAAAATATACCTTTCTAAAAGACAGATAACTAAAGCCCGAGGTGGGAATTGAACCCACGACCTCTGCCTTTATAGTTTCTACAATTTAATTTGTAATTTTATTACCATGGCAACGCTCTACCTACTGAGCCACCCGGGCGTAACTAACATATCAACAAATATCTCTTTTTAATATTTTTGTATGTCAAATTAATATAAAATCAATATGGAAAAATTAGAAAATAAGGATAAGCTATTCGTGAGGGAGCCAGTCAAGTTTAACAACATAAGCTGTAACATCTCTACTATTATCTAGAATTCCAGCTAGCCACTGACCGTATTTATCTCTAAACTCCTCTCTTCCTTCATCTTCAATCAGTGCAAGGTTATTATTGGAGACAATAAAAAAAGCCCCCAATAATAAAAATATTGCTAAAATCATAAAAATTTTCATTTTTCATCAATACTTTCATTTAAATTTCCTTCCCAGTCCATCTCAATAGCCCTACCTGTAAGAGTACGAATATTAGTATATAAATGGCCCATCCAACCAATATATAATGTTGCTACATCTAAAACCCCTTCTCCTGTAGTAATGTCTATCTCCCCATCACTTAAAAAATAAGACCCTGAAAAATATAAAAAGAGTAAAACCAAAACTATGATAATAGCAAAAAGTTTATGGGGTACAAATTTTATTATAAGCATAACTGCTATAGCCGAGACAAGAACAGCAACTAAAAGACCTGAAACCATAATAAGAAGTAGTAAACATATTTTAAATATCTTTCTAAAGGATAAGTTTTTAAGTAGATAATATTTTTATAACTAGTCAGCTCCATGATCTAGTGGTCAATGATACGAGGTTCTGGGCCTCGTGACCCAGGTTCGAATCCTGGTGGAGCTATGCCCCGGTAGTCTAGAGGCCAAGGATACAGCCCTCTCGATAACTACAATCTTTTACCTCGACGAGAGGATAAGATTTGTCTCTCTCTTGAGACAAGTTATTTCACGAAACCGATTGGTTTCAAAAGGAGAAAGGCTGTGACCCGGGTTCAAATCCCGGCCGGGGCATATTAAACTATAAGAAATATAAAACTAATAAAATAAGAACATAAATTCAACTCATCAATAAAACTAGTAAATTATTTTCAAGATTACTCTATCTCAATCTCCATATCCTCAGGAACTTCATCATCCCCTATTTCTATTTGTGGAGTTGGAGCTTCCTCAAGTCTTTCCTCATATATCTCAACATCCGCTTCATCTTTTAACTCAAGAGCTAATGCCTGAATTTCTTCCTGTGGCATCTCTTCTGAAAATTTTGAAAAGATTAAATTTTCCCTAACATCATCCATATTATGACCCATCGTCTCTATCTGTTGTTTATACTCTTCCAAAGTCATATCCTCCATTTCCGGAACATTTTCTACCATTTCTTCAAACATTTCTTCAAAATCTTCTTCAAATTGCTCGTCAGTCATTTCCACCTCTTCTTTAGCTTCCCTAACTAATAGATTTTCCATAATTAAATTTTCAAGAGCTCCTCTATCTCCTACTTCCTGCCCCGTTTGCTGCTGAAAAATCATCTTCATCTCTTCTACCTCGCCCCTAGTTATTTCTTCCCCTTCCACTTTAGCAAGAACTTCTGAAGGATCTAAATCGACATCGTCATCCGGAGCTATTTGGTCATCTATCTCCTGATCTGTATCTGTATCATAATATCTGGGAACAATCAAGAACAATAAAGCTACAATGGCAATAAGAGCTATTCCCCCATAAACTAAATAATCATTCAAACTAACATTAGACTGGGATGTCTCTTTCTTAGAATTTTTAGGCTTATTCCCTTTTTTTGATTTCTTCTTAGCCATAACAGCATAAAAAATCAAATGTCTTTTATAAAGTTTTCGGTATTATTGCTGTGTTGCATGATTAGTCTATAACCTTGAAAAATCTAAAGTTAGAGTTATAATGATTAAGTAATTTGTTCAATCCTCTTGGTTTTTTATCTAACAAAATGACGCCTTTAGCTAGCTT
>PWGL01000037.1 GCA_003554465.1 Candidatus Pacearchaeota archaeon | reverse complement strand
CTCCAGGTATATTCATTCCTTTCATTTTTTCAGAATCTTCAAGGTATCTTTCGATTCTTTTCCATCTCATTTCTTCTTCCATATATTTAACACGTTCTTCTAATAGTTTTCTTTCTTTTTCCATTAAGTCAACTTTTTCTTTGTCTCCAAATATTCTATCTAAATATTCTGGTTCTTGATGTGTTGGTAATATTAATTCGCCAGCATGAGCAGTTACTCTTTTTGGTTCACCTAATCTTCCTGAAACAATACCTCCGGTGGCAAATTCCTCTTGATTCCTCAATCTATCAAGGGGGTCTCCAATATCTAAATCATGTTCTTTTTTAAATTCATTTAATTTATTTTTAGATTCATTTCTATCTTTTTTATCTTCTTCTGTACCTATAAGTATTTTACCACCCTCTAATATACCTACAGTAGGTGAGGGTGCCGCTTCTTCGCCTTTTTTTGTTTCTCTGATTTGCCTTCTTATTATATCAATAGAACCCCCAATTATAGCACCAGCAACAGCTCCTGGGGGTCCACCAATTTTAAAACCAGCAACCCCACCTAATAATGTTAAACTCCAATTTGAAATAAAATCAGATACCTTACCGTGCCATGTATCATCCCCCTCTGTATCAGGTAATAAAAATTCTCTCCCGTAAACATCCAACACTGCACCTATAATAGCACCAGCAACAGCTCCAGTGGGTCCCCCTCTTTTAAGTCCAACAAATCCTCCGGTTAAAGCCATTGACCAATTTTTAAGAAAAGTAGTTATAGCAGGCCAAGTGTTCTCATCTTCAATATCTGGAAGTAGATAATCTGAACCATGAATACCAACAACTGCCCCGATGATCCCACCGGCTACTGCTCCTAATGATGTTTTTGTAACCATAAATCCTGTTTTTGCACCAATCCATGCTGGAGTTGCGATCATTCCAAATCTCATCATCCAAACATTAGCAGCAGAATCAGGACCAACTTCTTCAGGGAAAATCCAATCAGCTCCATGTTTAGCTATATAACCACCAAGAGCACCACCTCCTATAGCTCCAGGTATTCCCATTCCCATAAACATACCAGTTCCGGCTCCAATAATAGAACCTAACAGGACTTTCCAAGGTACATCTTTCATAACAAATGTAGAAAATTTTTTAGACAACCCCATTATAGAAAGTTCTTCTTTATCATCCGTAACACCTTCAGCTTCTGGTAATAATTTTGTAATATTAGGTAATAAAGCTCCACCAATTCCCCCAATAACTATTCCCATTGGCCCAAAATATGAACCAAAATATGCACCTGTTAATGTCCCTATTAATGTAGCAGTAGTTAATTTCGGAAAATATTTTCCTACAACTGGAATTTCAGATATACTTTCATCTAGTCTACCAGTCATTAATCCAATACCGCCAGCAACACCCATTAATGGGCCAACAGCTCTAAGCAAACCACCACCCATTCCAGTCATCCAATCCATCATTCTCCATCTTTTTTGTCTCTTATAATGTTCTTCATCTTGAGCTTGAACGGTTTCTGTTAATTCTAACAATCTTTCCTGTTGTTCTAAATTTTCATCTTTATAGGCAGCAAAAAGATCTGTTTGATATTTTAATATATCATCTGTTGTATATTTATTAGGAACATAAATAGAATTATATAATGGTTTATAATCAGTAGTTTCTACTCCATATAATTTTTTAAGTTTATCTTCTTGTTTTGTTAAACCCCTCTTACCTGGACTTTTAATACTTTCAATTAAATATCTCATCTCCCTTTTTAAAAAATTTTCTTTAGATTTTGCCTGTATCATTTTTAAAGCAGATTCCGTATCACCCATCTGCAATTTCTTAGCTACTTTATCATCTACTAATTCTTCACCAAATAATTCTTTAATACCACCTTTAAATTCTTCCTTTTTCTCAAATCCAAGACTTTCCCAAAAATATTTCATAGGATAACCTAATATCCCACTCATAATTTTAAAAGGAGCTTTTATAGTTTTAGCAATAAATTCTCTTGCTGCAATATCAAAAGTTCTAGCTTTAGGTTTTTTAAGTCTACCTTCAACAGCTAAACCTTCTTTATTAATTTGAGATAGTTGTAATAGTAATGAATTTGACTCTTCCTGTCCAAATCTTGAGTGTACATACATTAATCTTAAAGTTTTATATATACCAGCTAAATAACTATCTCCAGGATTGATAGCTGTGCCTTTCATATACATTCTATAATGACTATCTACTGGAAGTGTCTCCATAGCAAACATTGAAAATTGTCCCTTTAAGGTATTAAAAAGGGTTTTAAACATTCCAGATTGTTTATCTTGCTCCTGACCTATGGTATATGAAAGATAATCAGCAAAATTAACATCTCTTTCTGTTAATCTTTCTCCTGTTTCATGTACTAATACTGTAGGTTCTTCTTTTTCTTTAACAGTTATTTCTTGACCACTAGGTTTCTTTGATACTTTATCAGTTTCTTTACCTCCAATGTTTACAGTTACACCTTCTTGTTTATAACTATCAGATTTTTGTGGTCCACGAGTAGAAACGGGTTCATCTTCAAACCCTTTACCTTCATATAAACCTTTATATGGTGCAGGTGTTTCTCTTCTCATTGGAGTTTCAGATTCTTCCCCTAATCCTTTACTTCTTCCGGATTTTCTAAACATACTTTTCATGTCTCTCATGATAGGTGAAGCTTTTTTAGCCCCTTCACCTAACATTTCAGTCATCATGTATCCAACAGGACCACCTAAAGCTTGAGCAATACTTAATTTACCAACCTTTTTACCAACTCTTTCAACTTCAGTACCAGCCACAGCTTCTTTAGCTTTGCCCCCTACTTGTTTTCCTCGTTCTAATACTACAGGAGGCATTCCTTGTGCAGCTTTCAATGCTCGTCTAGCTTTTACGGACGCACCTCTTATACCTCTAATTCTTCTAGACTCATTAGGATAATCCAATGCAGTCTGCATTTGAATACTCTCTTGTAACTTACCAGTTTCTTGCTTAAAGGTATTTTTTAATTCATCAAATTGTGAATTTAAATCTTCTTCTTCATTATTATCAGGGACTCTATGCTCTTGAGCAGCATTGTACATAAATCCAGAATTATTTATTATATCTTTTCTATTAGGCATTTAACTATCCTATTTTTAAATCTTTTCTACTAAATTAATTAATGATCTTGGAATATGTTTTTCACTATATACACAAATGATTTCTGAAGGAGTAACTATTTCTTGACCCACTGTAACATTTAACGTTCTAAAACCTAAAGATGTGTATGAGTCCTGTAAAGCCATTATTCCAAATTCTATTCTTTCAGTATTCTTTCTTGTTTTTACTCTTTTTACTCCTAGAATATTAATAACATAAGGATAAATCATAAATTCAATAAAATGTTGAGCCATTTCACCTTCAAACTCTTTTATTCCGAATTGTGTTTTAATAAATTCTAACCAATTTTTTATTGCAACATTTAATACCATCTTATCCGTTTTTTCAGTAAAGTTAGCTTCATTTATATTATCTAATGTTTTTAATAGAGAATTGGAAT
>PWGL01000146.1 GCA_003554465.1 Candidatus Pacearchaeota archaeon | reverse complement strand
GAGCCAAAACAGGTATCTCGCTGCCCTTTAAACCCCTGGGATAACCACTGCCATCCCACCTTTCATGATGAGAAAGAACCTCTTCTGCCACAACAGTAAACTCTCCAGAAGAAGCAGCTATCTTATAACCATTTTCAGGATGCTTTTTTAGTATTTCCCATTCCTCTTTGGTTGGTTTGTCTGGTTTGACTAATATTCTTTCTGGTATAGATATTTTTCCTATATCGTGTAAAGTAGCTAAAAGAGAGAGTTTGTTGGTCTGCTCTATTGATATATCAATTTTATCAGCTAAAAGATGAGCTAAGGCTGTCATTCTCATAGCATGTTCTTTAGTCTCATCACTTTTAGCGCCTAAGGCGTTTATTAAACCTGATACAACTTCATGTTTTCTGCTCCTACTGACCATTAATTTATTCTGATACATATTATCATCAGCTTCTTTTAAAGTTGAGAATATATTGGTTTCAACAGAAGTTTTAGTCGCTGCACCTAAGCCTAAAGATACTACCAGTTCATCAGCCTGGGTTTTTTGGCATTCTTTTTTTATTCTTTTAACAATTTTTTCAGCCGCCTTGCTATCAGTCTGGGGCAATAAAATGGCAAACTCATCACCACCATAACGGGCTAGTATATCTTCCTCCCTCACTACTTCTTTTAAAATATTTGCAGTTTTAATTAACAGCTCATCACCTTTTTCATGACCTAAGCTGTCATTGATAAGCTTTAAACCATTTATATCACACATAATCAAACTAAGAGGAAGTTGTCTTTTTGTATTTAAACGACGCATTTCTTCCTCTAAATAAGAGCGATTATATAGCCCTGTTAAGCCATCATGATAGCTTAAATATCTCAATTCTTTTTCCTTTTCTTTAAGATTTGTAATGTCCATTTGTATGGAAAGAATACCTTCTTCATTGCTGGGAAGACTTACTTTAGTTTCATGGAAACGGACATAATACTCTTCACCATTCTTTTTGATGCCCGTCCCTGTAAACTCCAAAGTTTCTCCTGCTAAAATTTTATCAATATTTTTTTGTGCTTCTTTTTTATACCTAGAGGGTGTTAAAACTTCCAAGATATTTTTTCCTATTAGCTCTTCTTTCCTGTAACCTGTAATTTCGCATAGGTTATTGTTAACTTCAAGAATATTCCCCTTACTATCTTCTAATATTATGCCAACAGGAGCTGTTTCAAATATTTTACGATATTGTTCTTCTTTTATTTTTAGTTCTGCTTGAGCTTTTTTTTGCTCGCTAATATCTTTAGCTGTACATATAACATACTCAACTTCTCCAAATTCATCAAGTATAGGTTTCTTTGTAATAAGCAAGGTGCGTTCTTCACCTGCTGAATTTAAGAGTGTTTCTTCTTTTTTAATTTGTTTTTTACTTTCAAAAACTTTTCTATTGCTTATTAAGCATTTTTGCTTGTTTTTACTGGTCTTTCTAACATCACAAATATCACTATTTAAGATTTTTTCTTTATCAATCCCCACAAATTTAGCAAAAGTTTCATTCACTCCCTGATATGTTCGTTCATCTTGAAGAAACCATACCTGTACATCTATATTATCAAGCAGCATTTGTTGTTTTTCTTTTTCTTTTTTCAATTTTGTTATGTCATCGTACATCACATAGGCACCCTCAACTTCACTCTCAACTTTAATAGGAATGCCGTGAAAAACAAATTTTTTAGGATTACCACCTTTATCATAACGAGTCCCTTCACCTTTTAAGCTTTTACCTTCAAGAATCTCCTCAGTCTTCTCCCGATTGGAGTATCCTTCTTTCCCCCATTCCATTACATCATCTAAATTTTCTCCTTCAATCTCTGCAAGATTATATCCAAAAGTTTCTTTAAACTCTCTGTTTATGTCAACAATCTCTCCTTTTTTATTAAGCATGGCTATGGCAGAAGTGCTGTTTTCAAAAAGGGCATCAGATTTTAATTTTTCTTTTTTCTCTCTGGTAATATCTCGAGCAGTTCCTACAATTTTTTTTACTTCTCCATCAATTATTACCGGAGCTAGGGTAGTTTTCCAGAGCCTTTCACCCTCAGGTAGGCTGAGTTTTTCTTCATACTCGATTTTTTTCTTCTTTTCCAAACATCTTCTATAATTTTTTTCTACTTTTCGCCCGGTTCTTTCGCCTAAAGCCTCAATAGGGGTTTTCCCCTGCACTTCTTCTGTGGTTAGACCTGTGAGTTTTTCTTCCAGTCGATTTAATCTCTGAAACTTTATTGTCTTTTCTTCCTCGACATTGAGTAAAAAGATGCTGGAGTGAACATTGTTAAAAATAGTTTCGTACTCTTCTAATAATCTTTCCCTTTCTCTTTCTCTATTTTTTCTTTCGGTTATATCCCGTAATTGTTCTATAATCAAGGTCACTTCTCCATCTTCATTGACAATAGGATTGCTACGAATATTAAGATGTATATCCAGCTCAGGAATATATTTTTCTATTTCTTCTAGCTGTTTAGTTTTTAAAGCTTTCTCAGTGGCACAGTTATCACATATATTTTCATTGCCCAAAAGCTGATAACATTTTTTCCCTTCTACATCTTCGGGAGGTATGTCTAGCATTTCACGCCCTGCTTTATTATAACTCATTATTGTATGGTCGGGTTTTTGGATGGCTATAACATCTTTAATACTATCGAGAACCCCTTCTAAAAGTTCGCTTTTCTCTTTAAATTTCTCTTCCATCTTTTTTTCGTTAGTTATATTTTCTTTTAATAAAATCACATGCTCTTCATATTTTCGAACATTAATTCTGTACCATAGCTTACTTTCAGATCTTTTTAGCAAAATCTCTTCCTCAAATTCTTTTTCCGAACTTTCATATAGGCTAGAGATTTTCTTTTTAATTGTTTCTATTTCTTTTCTGCTACAACCAGCGTCTTGCAATAGAGCTGCATAGGAAAGGCTTTGCTCCATTTCTTGTATAGTAAAACCAAAATTATTTAACCATTCTTTCCCTTTTTCATTAATATGTTTAACTTGCATATCTTTCGTCAGCAGTAAAGCTATTTGTGGCAAGGCATTAAAGAAAGATAATAAGGTGTTTTGGGAGGTCTCCAAATTTAGAAACATAAATAACACCTGCCTTTCATATTATTTTCAACCTGGATAATTAATTATTGCCCTAGTTTAATAATTTATTAAAACCATAAAACCGATAAAAGTTATAATAACATAGTAATTTTGTAGTAATTATAATAAATATAAGTATTAATTGCAATAAATTCTAACCAATAATTTCAATAAATCCAAATTATTATTTGCAGAATTTCATCAAGTAAAATATAATTTTTATATAAGAAGTATAATGCAAGAAGCCAAAGAAGAGGATTTAAGCAAAGAAGAAGTGGAGCAAATGATTGAAGAGACAAGGGAAAAATTAGTTGAGGATTTATATCCTGATGTATAGGTGGTTTTTCCAGGATAAGATTCTAGCCACCAAACTGGTGAAAAGAGATTCTACCGCCAAAAACTAAAGGAGGCCCATCATGGCTGAGATAGTAGTCATCGGTTCAATGAATATGGATTTTGTTGTTAACT
>PWGL01000109.1 GCA_003554465.1 Candidatus Pacearchaeota archaeon | reverse complement strand
TTCCGTTTTTCATATTAATTTTAATTCTCGAAAGACTGACGAAACCATTAACCCCGCTCCAGAATTTCGCTATGGAGTTCCAGCACGTCCTGGAGCCGTTCCCGCAGTTCGGCATCTGTATTGTCCTCTTCATATAACAATACATGCGCCAGGTCCCGTTTGGCAGCCGATCTCATCAGTTGTTGTTCTCGTTCTTTTTGTGTGAGTCTTGTCTTCATTTTATCTCCTTTATTGTTTATAACTCATCGTCCGCGGCCGCCTCCAATACTCGTTCCGCCTCCTCCCTGGCCGTTTTCAATATCGGACTGTACTGATGCGCCCCGCGGTTCCGCTGCGCTTCAGTCCATGCCAGGAACAAAATGCACGCTTGTTTCAGGCCCTGATACCGCCTCTCCATTTCTTTCGGAGTTATTCCGGCCGCCTCCAGACCGTTGACGGCCTGAGCCAGCAGTTCCGCGTCGCCTTCTTCCTCTCGATAAGGGAGGGCCGTCCCGCCGGACTTTATCTCCCCTATTGTCAACAGCCGGTCGTCTCCCGTCCGGACCAGGGGACGCGAGGGACCGTCGTAAACTACCCGGCACGGTCCCTCGCTATACTCCAGCACTTCATGTTTATAGTCATCCCAGAGTTTATCGCCCGGTGACGCGATCATCTGATTACTTCCGACCGGAAAGGAAAGCTGATCCGGACTGCTGTGCGGATCATTATTATAATCGTCCGGCACTTCCACTTCCCTCACATCAATCACTTTCCCCCTGTCATAGCTTAACAGCAGTGCTTTCATATCATATGTCCTTTTTATTATCCTGTTTTACGTTTCACATCACGCCCTATTTCCAGAACGTCCGAAAAGCACGGAGCGAGCGTTTCATCATGGGTTATGACCTGCATCCAGATCCCCTTCTCCGCCCGGTCCCGCATGGACGTCAGAACGTGCCGGAAGTCCTCCAGGTGCCCCCGGTCCATAAAGGCCGTCGGCTCGTCGAGGACCATAAGAGGCACTCTCCGGAACATCTCGCCTTTAACGAAATGCACCAGGCAGGACAGGATGTACCGCTGTCCGGTCGACAGGGCCATCACGGGTATATCCCGGCCGTTCCGGTCCACCGCCCGGAATTCCAGCTCCCGGTCCAGATAACCCGCGAACGAAATATCCGCATCCGCGCAGTACTGACGGAGCCGGGCGTTGAATTCCCCCAGGATCCTCATCAGTATTTTCCGGGGCAGCCGGTCCCGATGGAACAGCTCCTGGGCGCCGGTGAGGAACTTATACTTCTTCTCCGCCTCTCGGCGTTCCTCAAGCCTTCTCCGGGCTTTCTCCAGGTTTCTGGACAGTTCCTCAAGGGACCCTTCCAGGCGGCTCTTGTCGCTCCGGAGACGGTCTAATCGCTCTTTCCGTTCTTTACCGGCCTTTATTTCTTCCCCGGCCCGGTCCGCGGTCTCCCGCGTGACCGTTTCGGAACCGCCCAGTCCCTCCAGTTCCCGGCGTTTCTTCTCCAGTTCTCTTTCGTTCTTATTCTTTTTCTCCGCCAGCCGGAGGATACGATCGTACTCCTCCCGGGCGTTCCCGGCATTCTTTATCCGTTCCCGGATTTCAGCCAGATCCAGACTTTCCAGTTCAGCCTCCAGACCCTCTCGTTCTTTCCGCCAGGATTCTATAAACTCCCCAAGTCCCTCCGGGTCCAGCCGGCGGTACCGTTCAGGAAACTCTATTTCCGACAGCAGTCCCTCGGCCGTCCGCAGACCGTCCTTCAGATCTTTCTCCCGTTCAAGAAGTTTTTCCGGATTTTCCAGTTGATACGGACGGTCGCAGGTAGGACAGACCCGATCACGGGCCATCTTATACCGCGCCCGGTCCCGGTCCAGTTCACTCTCGATCTTGTATTTATACTTCAACGGGGTCAGGCGTTCCGTCCCGGCCTGCTCCAGATCTTTAAGCTCCTTGATCCGGTCCGGATATTTAAGCGCCTCCCGCTCCCCGTCAGTCACCTCAGGCACCTCCGGCAGTTCCGGCACCGGGACGGAAAGTTCCTCCGACAGCCGGTTTATCTCCTTCTCCAGCTCCCGGCGGCGCTCGTCGATCGCTCCGTCCACCGGAAGCCGGACTATTTTCTCCGCTCTTTCCAGTTCGTCTTTCCGGTCCTCGTCCGTCTTTTCCAGCTTCTTCAATTCCTCCGCGACGATCTTCACTTTGTCATTAGCGGTATCGATGCCGTCCTGAAGCTCCCGGATATCGTCCGACGTGTCCGGCGGAATCCTGAGATCCGACAGGCCCGCCTGCAGATCCTCCCGGATTCTTTCGGCCACTTCCAGCCGGGTTATCTTCATAAGATAGTTAAGCCGGGGCGCGGCCGTATCCGTCAGGAACTGGGCGACCTTCTCCTGCGGAACGAAACACACGTCCCGGAAGATATCCATATCCAGATCCAGCAGCTCGCTCATGCGTTCGGCGGTCTTCCGGACCCCGGAGACACTCTCCGTCTCTTCTCCGTCCCGGGTTCCGGTCAGGACCGCTCCGTTATTAGGGAACGTCCGGTCCACCCGGTACCGGACAGGTCCCGAATCGAACAGAAGCGAGGTCGAGCCGGACCTGGTATCGTACGTCGGCAGGTCCTTCAGGGATATGCCCGGGGGCGTGCAGCCCGTCCAGGCGAAAAACTGGGCGTAATCGGCCAGTGTGGTCTTGCCGGCCCCGTTCGGTCCGGTTATCCCCAGAATGCCCGGAGTGTAATTAAAGGTGTAATCCAGTCCCTGAAAATCATTGACAGTAAAACTTACAGGTATCATTTATCAGTTCTCCTTATTTGCCTTTATGTTATAACAGTTCTTTCCGGATATTACGGGCGGTGTGGAGCAAGTAACGGTCCGTTCCGGCTCCCCTTTGTTTCGCGCTTCTTTCCAGTTCATCCGCCTCGGCCGTCAGCTCCTCCGCGGTTCCCTTCCTCAGATGTTCGTCTCCAGTCAATTCATCCGGATAATCCAGTCTCCTTACCGATCCCGCCCCGGAACAATTCTGATTGCGGACGGCCAGCAGTATATCCGGATTTTCCCTTTACTCATCCGCCTTTTCAAGCCAGGATTCATCATACCATGCGACTTCACCTATCCCGTCCACATCCAACTGATAAGATTCTGTGTCATCTCCCCCGAATTTTTGTGCGTAACTATACATAACCGTAGCGAAACATCCCTTGGGATGAGCGATGGCGTGCGGGAAATCATCTGCAATTTTTACCCGCGAACCCGATGGAAATTTCTGTTCCTTCGGGATATAAATCGTGCTTTTCGTCGGATGTCTCTTATATTCCTCCAGCTCTTTCTTTAATTTTTCATTTTCTTCAGACAGTTCCTCTATCGCATCCGCCGCGTCCTGAGTTTCTTTTATCTCCCGGAATGTTTCCCGGTCAAACTGACCAAAACTTACCTCCCGGTACGCCCGCAACACTTTAATCAAATAGTAATACTTATTCATTGTCATAATTTACTTCCCCGCTTTTCAATTTTTGTTCTTCCTGGTTAATCAGGAACTGGATAATATCTTCAATTTCTTCAACACTCCCGGGAACATCGTCAC
>PWGL01000131.1 GCA_003554465.1 Candidatus Pacearchaeota archaeon | reverse complement strand
TCGCGCACACTTTCAACTATACAGTGTCTCAGTATCTTGACGTTCATAATTCGGATGTATTTGATAAACCGTATCCGATAGATGTTTATAGACCCTATCAACACTTATCTTGAACACAGCAAATTGAATAATAGTATTGTTTTATTCAAAGAAAGAGTGAAAATATGAAAAGTATCGAAGTGGTTGCAGCTATAATACAGAATGATAACGACGAAATTTTTTGCGCCAGAAGAAAAAATGATGGTGAATTGGCGTTGAAATGGGAGTTCCCAGGCGGAAAGATTGAAGAACAAGAAACCCCCAAAGAAGCTTTAAAACGCGAGATAAAAGAAGAACTTACTGCAGATATTGAAGTGCAGGATTACTTAATGACGGTTAAACACCAATACAATACCTTTCATCTGACGATGCATGCCTATTATGCGAAGATTACTAATGGCACCCTTCAATTAAAAGAACATACTAGTTGGAAATGGCTGCCTAAGAATCGTCTTCATGAACTGGATTGGGCAGCTGCAGATATACCTTTAATTTAAGCACTTACACATAAATAAAGGAGAATGTAAGGATGGAACATGTTGACCATGACTTAACATTAATCAGAAACTCTAACGCCGATTCTTTTTACGAGGAACTTTTAAACAACCTGGATCAATGCAACAGATTCTTCTTCTCTGTTGCTTTTATTAATTACTCAGGACTTCAATTGCTTATAGATGTCTTCAAAAATTTGGATCGGAAAAATATCACTGGCAAAATTATAACGTCAACGTATCAAAACTTCACAGATATTAAATCTCTAAGGAAATTGCAGCAATTTTATAACATTGACACTAAAATCTATATTGCCAATGAACACAAAGGATTTCACACCAAGGGGTATATCTTCGAGTATGATGATTATTATAAAATCATAGTCGGATCATCAAACATCACACAATCCGCACTGAAAATTAATGTAGAGTGGAACGTGCGTTACATCAGCAAATCAAAGTCTGACAGCTTTGCAAACACGGTTCTCGAAGAGTTCAACAAACTATGGGAAGTTACTTCAGAGATTAATGATTCATTTTTAGAGCAATATGAAGACTTTCTGACTGAAATCTCACAATTTGTACGTCAAGAACGTGAAATTTTCGAACATCGGGTAGAAATAAAGGAAAACAAAATGCAAATAGAAGCTTTACGTAATTTAGACAATATGCGAAGCAACAACCAAAACAAAGCCCTGATTGTAGCAGCAACCGGAACGGGAAAGACGTATCTTTCCGCTTTTGATGTGAAAAACACATCCGCAAAAAAAGTATTGTTTTTAGTTCATCGGGAAGTAATTCTAAATGACGCAATGAAATCTTTCCAAAGGGTTTTGCCTCAACAAACCATGACTAAATTTCAAGGACAACATCAAGATATGACTGCAGATTATGTTTTTGCAATGATTCCTACGCTATACCATAACGACAATTATAAGAAATTTGCACGCGATCACTTTGATTACATCATTGCCGACGAAGCCCATCGAGCGTATAGTGAATCTTATAAAACTATCCTTAAATATTTTACTCCGAATTTTTTATTAGGCATGACAGCAACTCCTGAACGAACAGACCATGGCAATATCTTTGAAATGTTTAACAACAACATTGCTTTAGAAGTTCGCTTACGAGAGGCGCTTGAAGAGGACTTGGTTGTTCCATTCCATTATTTTGGAATTCAGGACGTCACTACCGATTTAAAAGATATTGACATCACAAAAATTGAAGATGTTGCAAAGCGTTTATCGCTAAAAGACCGTGTTGATTTAGTCATCGAGAAGATGGAACATTATGAGCACGATGGCAATAAAAGGAAATGCTTAGGTTTTTGTGCATCGAAAGAGCATGCAGAGTATATGGCTAATGAGTTCAATAGTTTTGATTATCCTTCGACGTACTTAACAGGAGAAAGTTCAGATCAAGACCGACAAGAAGCAATCGAGCGTTTAGAAGATAATAAAGACCCCTTAGAGTTCATCTTTACTGTTGATATTTTTAATGAAGGCATCGATATTCCTAGTGTTAACCTTGTATTGATGCTAAGACCTACACAGTCACCTATTGTTTTTACCCAACAATTAGGACGAGGGCTTAGAAAACACGAAGATAAAGACTTTTTAACAGTGCTGGACTTTATTGGAAATCATAATCGAACATTCCTGATCCCAATTGCTTTATCAGGCTCGAGATACTACGACAAAGACTCTTTGAAGGTACAGTTGCACAACAATTTCTCTGACATACCAGGATGCACCAATATTCAATTGGATGAAATTACCAAACAACAAATTTTTGAACAATTGGAAAAAACCAACTTCAACTACATGAAATACTTAAAAGATGAGTATTTCGAGTTCAAAAAAGTACTTGGTGGATTCGTTCCTTCAATCAAAGATTTTGTATTACATGAATCTGCACCGGATCCCACAAAATTTATTTCCAAAAAGAATAGTTACATTGAATTTTCTCATTATGTTGACGAGGATTGCTCTTTTACCCTTAATAACAAAGAGCTGAAAATTCAAAGAACGTTAGATAAACAACTGCCGATTAAAAGAATTAACGAATTTGTAATTCTCAAGTATTTGTTTCAACATGAAACCATTGATTATGAGACCGCAAAAAAAGAAATCTGTAAATTTGTAGCTGATGTCGACGAGGCTTCATTAAGCCATTCTTTTAAATATTACAGTGGTGAAATTATTGGTGAAAAAGAAAAAGACCCCTTTTTCTTTATAAAAGGAAATGGAAAGAATAAGTTAAAGCTTACTGATACTTCTTTAAAACACACTGAATCTATGCTCCAAACCTTAGACTATGGGATTCTTCGTTTTCAAGAGGAATTTGGTAAAGACAAAATGGAATATCCATACTTAAAGCTCTATTACCAATACAAAATGAAAGATATGGGTTTTTTGACCAATTACGAGAAGACTTTCTCAGCAATACGTGGCACTGGTGTCTGGCGAAACGGGAATCATTATTACTTGTTCGTAGACCTTCACAAAGGTGAAGAAGTTGAAGAAGACAAAAAATATAGAGACAAATTGCTTTCCCGACATCAAATGCAATGGCAGACACAAAACAAAACATCGCAATCAAGTCAAACAGGCATGGACATTTGTTATAATAAAGAGCGTAACAAACATTTGCATATGTTTATTCGAAAGGCCAAGAAAATTGGAAACCAAACACTTGATTATATTTATGTTGGTGAAGTTAATAGTTTAAGTCACGAAGGAAATAAGCCGATCACTATTCAAATGGAATTTGTCATACCTTTGCCTAAATACTTATATGATGATCTTACCTTAGAAGTATAGAATCTTGACTTCAATAAGTAAGAGGCTTCTTTAAATATTTTTATAAATAATGTACTTGGTGATTGTCAACATGCCTTTCTCATCCTTATCTGTGTTGGTCTACTCGAAGGATAGGTGATTGTGGTGCGTGCTGGCAATCCCTTTTATTTAGGAATTGTACTTTTCATTTCCATTTATCGTAATTTCACATCGCTCTGTGTATATGTCAAGTGAATAT
>PWGL01000013.1 GCA_003554465.1 Candidatus Pacearchaeota archaeon | reverse complement strand
TCATTGATGAGTTGGAAATATTTAGCTCAATAGATGAGCTGGGAACCCTCTCAGAAGAGCGGGAATTTTTCGAAGAAGTTTTCTTCTTTGAAAATCCTCATCTGAAGGAGGAAGTAAGGAAGGCCAGCTCTGTTAGGGAGGTGGTAGAGATTCTCCATGAGGGAGGATATCGGGATATAGACGTTATAGAAAAAGGAACCGATATCTGGAATCATGGATGGGATCCGGCAGAAGGAAGGATTAAGCGGTTTGAGCAAACTTTAACAAGAGACAGGTTCGTATTACTACACGAAGGAGTTCCCGTTATTCTTGCAAGTTGCGGGAATCCGATACTGATACCGGTAGAGCCCGAACCGGAACCAAAACCTGATCCTGAGCCTAGACCCGATCCTGAGCCTAAGCCAAGACCTAGACCGAAGCCTGATCCGGATCCGAGACCGAGAGACCCTGACCCGCCCAAACCACCACCGCCCGCAGAGAAAGACCCCGACCCCGGCCCGGGCGACGAACCACCCGTTGAGAGACCGGATAGGGAAAAGGACCCCGACCCCGGCCCGGGCGACGAACCACCCGTTGAGAGGCCGGACGACTAAAGTTTTGCACTTAAGGAGAATCTGCCTTTAAAAAGACAGATTCTCCCTTCTTTAATGATAATTTCAGCAGAAGTTTTTATTAAAGAGGTATTTAAAAATAAAAATATGTTTTACAAAAGAAAATCACAAATATTTATACTGTCGTTTCTCGTGGGAGCGGTTGCTTTCTTTTTCCTACTTAATCCCGCTTATACCTCGGAAAAACCGGTCTTTAACGACCACTCCGAGGACAGGGAAACCTTAAAGCTCGGAAACGAAACAAGGGGAACGGACTGGAGAACGGGCACGCTTTATGCCGATCCCGGCGATACTATTGCCTTTAATGTTTACTATCACAATACGGTAGAGGACAGTGTAGCGAAAAACACTGTGCTTGGCATAGATTATCCTTCTTCAAGGAGAACAAGAATAGATGCTACCGCCGAGGTTTCCGCGGATAACGCCGATTCTGTTTTTGACACGAGAAGAATAAGTGTTAGCGAGTCTTCCGTGCTTGAGTTTGAAAAAGAAGCCTACTGGTATCCGGACAGATGGGAGGAAGGAGATGACTGGGAGAAGATAGAGATAGATCAAGTCAGTTCTTCAAGAGTAGAAGTTAATATCGGAGACATTAAAGGATGCTGGCCCTATCAGGGACATGTTGTTTTTTACGCTAAGCTTGTTGAAAAAGAAGAGGAAAAGGATCCTTGGGGAGATCTGGAGTGTGATTACGAAGGGGAGGATTTCATTACTCTTTTTTACGATGTAGAGAACGCCACCAATGCCTCTATTTTCAGGGGGAGCACCAGAATAAGAACAGTGGGTTCTGGAGACCGTTCGGGAACTTACCGTGACACGGGACTTTCTCCCGATACTTCTTATGTTTATTACCTGAGAAACGGAAGGTCTACTTCTTCGGAAAGACTGGCGAGGGTTGTTTGCAGGACGGATTCTGAAGAAAAAGAGGAAGAGCTTACCGTAAGAAAGAGAGTGAAGAGTCTTGATAGGGATACCTACTATACAAGTTCACTTAATGCGCTTCCCGGAGAACTTCTCAGTTACTCTATAAGGATTACTGCCGGAGATGACAGAGTAAGAGATGTTGAGGTTAAAGACACTATGCCCAGTGACAGAATAAGGTATGACGGCAACCTGCGAGTTGACGGAACAAGAGTGTCCGGAAACATTGAGGACGGAATAGATATCGGTAACATTGACGGAGGAGAGTATAAGGAAGTCACCTTTAACGCCAAAGTAGCCCCGAGAGACGAGTTTCTTATCGGAACCACTTCCATTACCAATGTAGCGAGAGCTACCTCAAGAGACACTACCGACACAGGGAGCGCAACCGTACGAGTAAAAAGAGAAAGACCTACCGCCCCTCCCACGGAAGTGCCTACCGGTATTACGGGAAACGGAGCTGTTGACTATGTCCTTCTTCCTTTTCTTTTGATTGTGGTGACACTCTTCCTTTTCAGGAGACAGTTTGGGGAGATGGTAAAGAAAATAGGGGAAACAGGAAAAGAGGTGAGAGCGGACTTTATGTAAAGAAATTTAGCGGGCGGGCTCTTACGGGAGCTCGCCCGTTTTTTATTTGGAGAGAAAACCCTTGACGTAAATAATTAATTGTTATATAATATAGCCAGTTCTTTTAAATCATTTTACTTGCGCTCTTTGCCATCAGGGGTGCAAGTAAAAGGAGGTGAGCATGATGGCAAGGTACCCAATAGAGAGATATAGTCCCTGGCCACGGGTTAAGTTGTGGCTAGGAAGAGGAGGGATATTGTTGCTATTAGCGGCGGCAATATTCTTCGGATATGGCTATTTCTCTGATACGAAAGTAGCCGTTGAGGAACCGGTAGAAGAACCGGAAGAAGAAGTGAAAGAGGAGCCGGAAGTTCCAGAGGAGGGGCAGGTAGTAGTGGAACCCATTTCCCGAGATGGGGAATGGGTAACTGTTTTCATTTCTGCTCCGGGTGGCTGGGTTTTTCACTTCAAAGACTCAGCCGGCAATTTAGTAAGTGACACACTCACTGGGGAAGAGCAGGTGAGTGGGGACGTAGAAATGAGAGCTCCTGAGGGAGCTATCCCTGTCATAGAATATGGCGGGGAAGAGCATAAAGGGGATCCCATCCCTTAAAAAAATGGGAAAAAGGAACCGGTAGTAGGGTTTTACCGGTTCCCATTTTTTTAGAGTTTTCAATATTTATTGAAAACTGTAAGAAGATGAATTTTTTATAAAGATAAAAAACAAAATTATGAGACCAGTAGGAGGGAAAATTTTTATATTTTTTGTAACATTAACGGTAATTTTACTGGCGTCTTTTGTATTGGAAGTGGAAAGAAATAGGGCGGAAGCAACCTCGCTTTCTATTTCTTGCGCGTCTTCAACCTCTTCCAGTGTGACACTGAGATACAGTTATTCCGATGCTGATAGCCCGGCTATTTATAAGGATGGCAGTAGGATAGCCGGATTACCTTCGGGTTCCAATAGCGGAACTTATACGGCGCGCGGTCTTTCTGCGGGAGAAAGTTATTATTTTACTATTAAAAGTGGGAATACAACGAGAGGTGCGAGGTGCAGGACTTCGGGTGGAGAAACCACCCCTTCGGACCCTTCCACTCCGTCGGATCCTTCTACTCCTTCCCAACCCACCACACCATCCCTTTCTCTTTCTTGCAGTTCTTCCACATCATCTTCCGTTACTCTCCGTTATAGCTACTCTAATGCCAGCACTCCCGCTATCTACAGAGACGGAAGAAGAGTAGCCGGACTGCCTTCGGGCTCTAATAGCGGAACTTACACCAACCGCAGTCTTTCTGCCGGAACGAGTTACTACTTCACCATTAAAAGCGGAAATACGACAAGAAGCGCAAGATGTAGTACCGACTCTGCGCCTACACCCACGCCAACGCCAACTCCGACACCCACTCCAACACCAACTCCGACACCCACTCCTACACCTACACCCACGCCAACACCAACACCAACCCCAACCCCAACCC
>PWGL01000084.1 GCA_003554465.1 Candidatus Pacearchaeota archaeon | reverse complement strand
TTTGTCTAAGATAGAAGTTTTTAAAGAAAATAAGGCCTCTTCTGCAATAATTTCTCTCGCTATAGGATTGTTGGCTGCAAGATTGCCTATGGTTCATATTTTCTTTCAAGAGTTATTTCCTAGAATGGCTGTGGGTTTAGCTGTCCTGATGACTGCCTTGATATTGGCGGGTGCATTTATTTCTGGTAATGATGATAAAGATATGTTTAAATGGATATTTTTTGGTCTCGGAGGAATAATCTTTTTATTTGTCTTATTTTCTTCTCTTTCAGAATGGAGGATTGTTGGAAGTGGTTGGTGGCGTCAGTATGGGGCTTTACTTATAGCAGTAGGAGTAATAATTGCAGCTATTGTGTTAATTATCAAATTTGGAAGTGACTGAAAAATTATAGTTTTTACAAATATTTATTTCTTCTTACCTTTGTTACTCTTTCTAGTTTTTCTTTGCTGTGTGCTTTTTTTCTTTCCTTCTTCAATTAATGGGTTTAGTGCTTTAGAAAAAGAATCTTGCATCATACCCATATCCCCTTTTATATCTTGTATAGCTTCTCCATAACTACCTACCCTGTTAATTATATTACTTTTTAATTCCTCTATAGTATCCTCAATCTTTTTTAATCTTTTATCTATATTTTTCAATTTTTTTGATGAATGTATTTCTCTGTTTTTCAAATTTGCAATTTCTTTATTTATTGGATTTAATTTTTCAGCTACTATTTCTTCAGCAATATCTTCTCCTACTGTGCCTTCTGCATACCCTCCTCCATAGTTATCATAACCACCTCCCTGATTTGCCGCGTAGTCTCCTTCTGCATATTGTTGCTGACCCTCATATTGGGGTTCTTGTTCTGGTTCGGGCGGTTGCGGTGACTGTTGCTGACCAGGGTTTTCTTGCTGACCAGATTGTCCTTGATCTGCTATTGATTCTTCCATCTGACCCCCCTGAGCATCTTGTGGCCCTTGTGGCTGAGCTTGCTCTTGTCCTCTATTTTTATCGACTTCATTTTTTATACTTGCTTGATTTATTGCGTTATTTATGTCTGTGGGAGAATTTCCTTCTTCCCTAAGCTGCTCAATTATTTGACTGTCATTATAACCCTGTTGTTGCATTTGCCTAATCCTATTTATTATTGGCATCAATTTCCTCCTGAATCATTTCTCTGATTTCTTCCTTGCTGGGAATTCCTAATGGTGAAAACATCTTTATTTGTTTATTTAATCTTTCAATCTCTTTCTTCCTGGCTTTTTTAACCATCTCTTCCGCCATTCTACCATTCGACTTTTTAATTTTTTCAACCTCTTCTTTAATTTCTTCAATATCACCCTTCATTTTTGCTATATCTTTTCCTTGCTCATCTCTCAATCCTATAAGATTTTTCCCAATTAGCAACATTCTCTCTTTCAACAATCTTTGTTTTTCTTCCATACTCCTTAGGCTACTAGCCATTTGGTTCCAGCCGTCATCATAGTTTTGTTGCTCTTCTGCCATTTTTTCCTCTTTTAATTTAATTGTGTTTATAAATAGAAAACAGGGTTTAAATTTCTTGCTATTTGAAAGGAAAAGGTTTTAAGTGACGTTTTATTATTATGGTTAAAGAGGGAAAGTTAAAATGATGTTTAAAGAAGATACTCCGTTGTACTCCTATGAGATAAAGAGCGAGGGGGGAGAAAATGTTATGTATATTAATTATTTGGGTAGCCCTACTGTTCCAAACCTTGCTAATAATCAAGAAGTTATGGGTAGGACAGTTGACTCATTGTTAGAAACCCCGAATGTTTCAAGAGTTGTTTTTGTCCAACAAAGAAATTATAACTATAGTTTTCCAGAGGTGAAAATGCTTTTGGAAGTAGCCAATATATATAATCATTTTATGAAACAGGAAAGAGTATTAAGCCCTTCTAGACTTGGTGAAGGGGGCGGGATGGGAAACAGGCATGATAATATGACTTACTTTTTGACATTGTTAAAACAGGATCCTATTTCTGCTTATAGAGAGATAGATAGGATGTGTAAGGAAGAGAAAGTTGCTCTCAAAAGAGACAATATTCCTAGGAAGACCAGTTATCTCAGATTGCTTGAAAATATAGTTTCCTTAATGGAAGATTTAGAATTGATCAAAAAAGCAAGACCTCATTTTGGAGATTATAATTTAGGAAATAGGGAAATTTATAACTTGTTTTTCAGACCGGATATTTTGCCTAATTTTACATTCACGAGACTAGTTAGTCAATTGCCGGAAGAGGCAGAGATAGTTGGTGAGTATGAAATTGGAGAAGGCTACGATAAATCTACCGTGACTATTTTGAAAGAAGAAAATAATAGCAAATATACTTACCATTTGACACCTCCTGAATATGTTTTGGAAGAAGATCACCATATGCTTTTAAATTTAGCTAGGAATGTTATGATTGAGCATAGGCCGAAGGCCGAAGAATTTACAGATATGGAGAGGACAAGACAGACTTTTTTTAATATTTCTAGGGATTTGCTACAAGACCTTGCAAAGAATAAGAATGTTTCTTTATCTTATAGCGACCTTAATAAACTTGCCACCATACTTGTCAGGTATACTATAGGTTTTGGTTTGATAGAAGTTTTTTTGCAAGATAAAAAATTACAAGATATTGTCTTGAATGCCCCAATACCGAAAAACCCTGTTTTTGTTAGACATCAGGATTATGATGAGTGTGTAACTAATGTTAAGCCTAGTCAGGAAGATGCAGATTCATGGGCAGGAAAATTTAGGATGCTATCTGGAAGACCTTTAGATGAGAGCAACCCTGTTCTTGATACGCAATTAAGTGTTGGGAATATAAGTTCCAGAATAGCTGCAGTCCAAGAACCCCTATCGTCTAGAGGTTTGGCTTATGCAATTAGAAGGCATAGGGAAGATCCCTGGACATTACCTTTATTTATAAATAACCAAATGATAAATTCTTTCGCTGCAGGACTGATGTCTTTTTTGGTGGAAGGAGCACGTACAATGCTTATAGCAGGTACTAGAAGTTCTGGAAAAACTAGTCTTCTGGGAGCATTGATGCAGGAGATATTGCCTAAATATAGGATCATTTCAGTTGAAGATACAGAAGAGTTACCTATGGATGCCTTAAGAGAGTTAGGTTATGATGTTTTAAGAATGAAGGTTAGGTCTGCGTTATTGGAAAAGTCGACAGAAGTTGGAGCTGCTGAAGGTATAAGAACAAGTTTAAGATTGGGAGATTCGTCTTTAATAGTTGGTGAGATAAGGTCTGAAGAAGCTAAGGCACTTTACGAAGCTATGAGGGTTGGAGCTTTAGCCAATGTTGTTGCGGGAACAATACATGGTGCCGATGCCTATTCTGTTTTTGATAGGGTTGTAAATGACTTGAATGTCCCTGCTACATCTTTTAAAGCTACAGATATAATTATGGTGGCTAATCCTGTTAAGGCCCCGGGAGGTATGTCTTCATGGAAAAGGATGGTCCAGATGACAGAGGTTAGAAAGCATTGGAAAAATGACCCTAGTATGGAAAATGGATTTGTAGATTTGTTAAAATACAATGTGGATAAAGATGAGCTAGAGATTAGTGAAGATTTA
>PWGL01000016.1 GCA_003554465.1 Candidatus Pacearchaeota archaeon | reverse complement strand
TTTGTATGTTTTGGCATCTTCTATTATTGATATTATATTTATATTTTCCATTTTACACCGTACTTGCCAACCAAACAAGTAATTTTTCAAGAAAATGTGGGTTTATAAAGGTTTTTGTGGTCTTAATATTCATATTACATTATTAACTATTTGTTATTGCATATAATTCTCATCTTGCGACCATTCAAAAAATACTATACTATCTTTTCCTTTTTTGTCTCCTCTAATTAAAAATTCAAAATATCCCTTCATAAAAACTGGATGAAATTTATTCCCTCCCATTCTTAAAAAGTCCAGCGAATGGTGAAGTAAGTTTTTTGTTTCTGTGTTTTTTTCATCTCCCCAATACATAATTCTTGATTGCAATGAGCCATATTTTTCTAAATTAGCTCTCAGGCTTAATGTAGGGGTTTCTTCTGAATAACACAATTCAGCCAAACCTCCCTCTTTTTTCAACAATAGTTCTGCATCCAAATTGTTTTGTCTTGAGATAATTACCCCTCCTCCTCTATCATCAGCATGCTCCAAGATATCTACAAAGTAATGTTTTTCATTACTCTTCACTATTTTATCCACAAATTGTTTTATTTCATTCCAATCTTGCCCACCAACTAAGGGTCTTTTTGGCAAATGGGTATGCTCTTTATCAGGTATTGCTCTAACAAAAAATTGGTTGTATTTATCCAAAAATTCTTTTAATTTTTGATTATCTAAGTGAAAATCATTATAATGAATATTAAATAAAGCATCATAAACTGGCAAACATGCTCTTTCCATATTTTTATGGTTTTTTTCTTTATCAGTTTCAGGAATATTCCACTTGATTCTTTTCTCTCTGGCTTTTACCATCCAATCTGTAAAATGTTTTTTCGAAACTTCTCTTGCCATTAGGATAATTTTTTCAGATTTAATTTTTTGTAAAGATTTAACTCTTTATGGAAGAAATCAGTTAGTTCCTCATCACAATCTTTTAAATTAGTCCATTTTGAATCTGCATGCTCCTCACTTATTTTTTCATAACCTCCTTTTGGTTTACATAAGAAAACTATCATTGTGATGATTTGTCCATCATCTCTCTTAAAGTGTCGAATAGTCATAGGATAAATAACATCAACGTACAAGCCAGTTTCTTCTCTTACTTCTCGCATTAGGCCTAATACAGGATCCTCTCCTAACTCAAGCCTTCCACCAGGGATTTCCCAAATTCCGGGGCTTTGAGGATCTTTATTAATTCTTTTCATAATGAAAATCTTATCATTCCTAACTATGAATGCTTTTGCTGCCAACCTGAAATTTACTTCAATCATATCTTTTTTTATTGCCATATTAATTATTATTTATTAAAATCTATTTAAATCTCAAGTACTTTCTCAGTACAAAAGTATTTATAAACTCAAAAATTTTTAGAAGAACATGGACAAAACAAAATTTTTTCAAGATTTAGGCTTTACGGAGTATGAATCAAAAGCATTATCTTCACTTGTAAATTTAAAGAAAGCTACACCAAAACAAATTTCTCTTGATTCAGGAGTTCCGCAAAATAAGATATACACAATTATTAACAAATTCAAATCATTGGATATTATTTCAGAAATACTAAGCCAAACTAAGAAATATAAATTAATTAACATTAAAACTTTCATAAAAGATAGGATAAATGAAAAACAAAAGAAATTGAAGCAGCTTGAGAAAAGTTCTGAACAATTAGAAAATTTAGAAGATAATGAAGAAGAATTTACATTTCAGTTGATAAAAGGCCAAAAAGCAATTATGGATAGGTTGGCAGAACATAATAAGGAAGCTGAAAAAGAAATTTTTGGAGTACAAAGAAATTGGAAATATTGGGCTAAGGGAATTAGACAGATGGAAAAGGCAATTAAAAAAGGGGTAGATGTAAGATTAATAGGAATAGTTAACGATAAAACATGGGGGAAGGTGAAAGAATGGAAAAAAATAGGTTGCAAGATAGGGAAATATGATAAAGAATTTGGAGATTACCCATTAAGGTTCTCAGTATCTGACAATAAAACTGCGAGAATAACAATTGGTAAGCCAGAAATTAAAAAGCCAGAAGATTATATAACAATTTGGACAGATTCAAAACCCTTAGTAAGGATGTTAAGAAATCAATTCATGAAAATGTGGAAAGAATGTGAAAAAGTTTGATAACTTATAAATAGAATTTAAACAATAAATTCTTTTTCCTTCTTCTCGGTTTTCCCGTCTTTATCAATCTTCCTTATAACTTCTCCGCCTCTCCTGGCTTTCTCCCTAATTTCATTTGGCTTCAAACCTTCGACATTTTCAGGATAAACAATCTTGTCAATATTTATATCATGCGAAACATTTACTTCTTTAAAATCTAAGCTAACATCAAAGAGCAAGTCTTTTACCATTTCTTTATTCTGTGTTTTAAGCAGGCAAAAATTGATCTTTGACTTCTTTCCTTCTTTTTTCTTGCTTCCTGGTTTGGCACTTCTTGGAGATTTCTTCTTTACCTTTAACTTACTATTTCCTGATTCAAAAGAGAGACCATAAAAAATCCGGGGGTATTTATTTAAGAGTTCTAATAGTTTATCTCTTGAGCAAGTATCATCAATAATATATTTAACCATTCCCATATATTTTTTTCTATCTTTAACCGGGAAATCAATATCATCGTCGATTTCAAAAGTAGATATTATTATACCCTCTACATCTATATTTTCATCTGATCTTTCTAAACATTTTTTTACTAACAAATTTGAAAATTCATGGCTAGTCCATAAACTAAATTGTTCACCCTTTTTCTGAGATTTAACTCTGACCTCATACCTATCTTCAAAGTTCCCTTTTCCGTACTTGATGAACTCGTTATGAACTTCTTCATCCACATTATCTTCAAATATTTTTCTTATAAATCCCATATATATCCTCTTGGAGATTAAGTTTATAAACTATTCCCTTTTTATATAGTCATGGAGAAAGAAATTTTTAAAAAGGTATCGGTTTTCATTATTTTGGGTGTTTTGGCTGTATTAACAACGATGGTATTATGGCCAATTGCCATGTCAGTAATTACAGGTTTACTTCTAGCTTACATTTTCTATCCCGTGTATAAAAAAACTTTTTCAATTATAAAAAAGAAAAGTATTTCTGCATTGATAGTTGTTTTCCTGATAGTAGTAGCTATAATTTTACCATTGTGGTATATTTTTCCAAAAGTGGTTAAGCAGGCATTCGACTTTTATCTCTTTATTCAGAATTTTGACATGATGGAATTCTTTAGTGCAATTTTTCCTACTGTATCTCAGACAGAGTTCTCTATAGAAATAATTAGGGTACTTAACAACCTTGTTTCAAAAATTGCAGACAGCTTTTTCACAAGCGCTTCAGATTTAATATTGAATGCCCCCATATTAGTCTTGAAGGTATCAGTTGCATTGGTGGTTTTCTTCTTTGCGATGAGAGATGGAGATAAATTAGTTAAGTATGGTGAAAGTATATCTCCTTTCTCAAAGAGTGTGGGAAAGAAATTAACAGAACAATTTAAAGGGGTAACTCATTCAGTTATTTACGGATTTATAGTAATAGGGGTAATACAGGGT
>PWGL01000018.1 GCA_003554465.1 Candidatus Pacearchaeota archaeon | reverse complement strand
TGGCATGGAAAAAGGCATGGAGAAAGGCATGGAGAAAGGCATGGAAAAAGGTAAAAGAGAAGCGGCAGTGAATATGGCCAAAATGATGCTGCGAGACGGGGAAGACAAGCAAAAGGTTTCTAAATATACTGGTTTGTCTAAACAAGAGGTAGAGGAGATAGAAAAGGTGCTCTCTTGATAAGCTTTGATACCAAAATAAGCAGGCATATTGACTCCTGCCTTAATGGGCGGGAGTTTATTTATGTACATTTTTATCTTCTTGTATAATTTGTTTCCCAGAAGCTTCTGTCATAAACAACTACAGCTGCTGTTTTATCCCTGTGGTTTTCAAAAATTCTGTCTGAAGTATTTTAGCTGCTACTTATCTCCAGAGAATAAGTGATGTAGGGGTATGTCACATTCATGGGCCCCGTTTGCTTTTACTTCACAATGCGGAGGCGGCATTGCGGAGGCGCATATAGATTTATTAATATTTCCATAATATAATAAGAAGAGTTAAATACAACAGGGATAGTGCCGCCGCATTTTAAGAAACGAAAAAAGCCGGGTTAAATAACTGATGAAAAATGTTATATAACAGATATAAGAAAGGAAGGTGATGCCTTGTGACTGTGAAAGCTATTGACGTTGCGTTATGGTTTATCAATCAGGGGCTCGATAATCCTTCTAACACTTATGACGGTAATATGAAGTTACAAAAATTACTTTATTTTGCTCAACTTATCTATTTGGCAAAATACGGGGACTTGTTATTTGAGGAACCGATTTATGCTTATAAAAATGGTGCTGTGGTGGAGAAAGTCAGGCTAACCTATAAGAACCATTACGAATTGCTTGCCAATGAAGCGTACAATTCATCATTTGATAGTTTAAATGAAGAAGCACAATATATCAAGACGATAACCTTTTCATGGAATTCAAACGCCATTAGGCGGCGGTTAGTTGACAATACTTTTTATGTCAAATGCAGGTAATAGTGGATTTAAAAAACGGACGCCTTCAACATAAGCTTCATTAGAAAAATCTTCACTTAAAATTATGCTAACTTGATTAAGTTTGGAGGTAGCCCAAATTAGGGAATCCCAATAAGAAAATTGGTGCTCTTTTACGCCTCGAACGGCTTCATATAAAATAATTTTGTTCAGTTCAAATACGGGCCATATACGAGAGAAATTAACTATTCTTGTTTCTGCTTCTTCTAAAGTAAGCGGGGGAGATATTTTTCTGGTAACCGTAACAAAAAACTCAGAAAGAACTTGAACGCTGATACAAGCAATCCCGGCATCAACCAAATCATCAAGCAACTTAAAGGCAGTTTGATTTTTTTGCTTTGCAGCAGGGTCATAAGCGTATACCAGTATATTGGTGTCTAAAAATATTTTAGCGGTCATACAAGTCTTCTCGCTTCCAGGTACGTACACCTCTGTCTGTATTTGCCTGCCTCATTCTATCCTGAATAAATTTGGTTTCCTCTTGCCATTTTTCCATAGACTTGGTATCGGGCATTATGGTTTTTAGAGAAAGATCTAAAGCCTTCCTTACCAGTTCCGTTTCTTTAATGCCAAGCTCCTTTGCTTTTCTTTTTAATAGGGAATTGTGAAACTGTGAAATGTAAAATTGTTTGCGAACTAAATTACTCATCACCAGTCAACCTTTCCTAATTAATTATTATACATAACATTATACATTAAAGTGATCCTCTGGGCAATGCAGAGCGATGAGAAAACTGCTTTAGATAGTATTCATGCTTTGTCAATTCAGACTTTCGGAGCAAAGCCCGAGGTTTAATTTCCGCACAGCAGGATTTTTTTACCTTAATGTCGAAGGAAAGATTAAGAAGTGTTGTGTTATACGGGAACTTGGAATTTGCTGTCTTGGCTTCTTGCTTGGTGTCTTGTAGGGCTGATGATCTTGTAAGGCTGCTTGTAGGGATGATGGTTCGGTGAATGCCATTATTAAGCCATCCAGGGAGGGGTCTGTGCCGTGCAGTTGAATATGGAGCAAAAAAAGCTCATTCAAGCTTCTCCAGCCGGCCAGGGGCTTATTAAAGGCGTGGCCGGTTCAGG
Organism: Candidatus Pacearchaeota archaeon; assembly: GCA_003554465.1. Classification (GTDB taxonomy): domain Archaea; phylum Nanobdellota; class Nanobdellia; order Pacearchaeales; family GW2011-AR1; genus PWGL01. The sequence goes on along the minus strand of PWGL01000018.1, from coordinate 1,541 downwards.
TAAAACTACGGTTGCCCTCCACCGAGCTTTGTTCCTCCGCCGTCACTACTGTTTGGCGCCGGAAGACCGCTTGCTGCTAGTTACCTACAATAAGACCCTGATCAAATATCTAAAGCATCTTTATAGCAAGGTAGAAGAAGAATACCAGGATTACTACAGCAATATTTTTACCGACGATGAGGATAAAGTGAATATCCAGACCATCGACAGCATTATGTACCGCTGCTATGCCGCCGCACCCGATAACTCCTGTGAACTGCTGCTGGATAGAAACCGGGCTTTTTCCATACTGCACGAATGTATTGGAGAACTGAGTAAAAAACATATAGGGGTAAACCTTTTGGATGCCCGTCATGCGGCCTTTTTGATGGACGAGATCGAATGGATAAAGTCTTGTCATTACCTGGAGCTGGAAGAATACCAAGGGGCCGACCGGGTGGGTAGAAGCAGCTACCAGTCTCGGGAAATCCCTCAAAAACTACCCAAGCACTCGGAGACCCGGCAGGCGATATACGAGTTGATGTTGCTTTATAACCGGAGACTGAGGGAAAGCGGTTTTATAGATTTCAAGGATATGGCCATTACCGCCCTACAGCAGGCGCGGGAAAAGGTAGATCAGAAATACAACCATATTATAGTTGATGAAACCCAGGATTTAACCCGGGTGCAGCTGGATTTTATCAAGCTGCTCTACGAGTCCGGGCAAAATTCCAGTATTACCTTTATTGTGGATACCGCCCAGAGCATCTACCCGCATTCCTGGCTGGTTAAAGGCCGAAGCTTTACCAGTATAGGCTTTGATATGACCGGCAAGAGCAATTCCCTCTGCAAGAATTATGTACTACCACCCAGATTGCCCAGGCCGCTTACAGCCTTATCGAAAACGATAAAAACGTTACCGTGGGAGTGGTAAAAAGCTAAAGAGATGACAGACACAACCGTCGTGTGTCACGCTTGCTAAAGGAGGGGAAAAAATGAAATGGAAGCTGTTTTTACTGGTTTTTTTGCTTACAATTATAGTCCCCGCTGGTGTATCAGCTTTTGAAGTGGACCGTATCGAAGGAGCAGACCGGATAGAAAGCGTAGTGGAAGTCAGCCGGAATGGCTGGGTTCCCGGCGAAGCCGCAACGGTAGTCGTCGCCCGGGAGGATGACTACGCCGACGCCTTGGCCGGGGTGCCCCTGGCCCACCGCCATGAAGCTCCTGTGCTGTTAACTTACCGCGACGAACTCCCGGTAAACGTGGAGCAAGAAGTAGAAAGACTGGAGCCCCTGGAAGTAATCATCCTGGGTGGAGAAGAAGCCATCACCCCGGAAGTGGAAAACGCCTTGCAAGCCCTGGGAAGTGTTGAAGAGACGCTACGCTTTGCCGGAGATGACCGTTATGACACCGCCGCTCAAATAGCCCAAAAGCTCCACCCGGACGGAGTGGATACTGCCGCGGTGGCTTACGGCCTTGACTTTCCCGATGCTTTAGCGGCCGGTGCCTATGCCGCTCAAAACGACTTTCCCCTGCTCTTGACCCCCGCGGAAGCTCTTCAC
>PWGL01000126.1 GCA_003554465.1 Candidatus Pacearchaeota archaeon | reverse complement strand
CTACAACCAGCTCATTGAATCATATTCAACTAGAAATAAATAATTATCGGTTAAGTCCTGCTCAACGACGCAATTCATCCATTCCTTAAAAGAAATGGATTTCTTGCTAGAAAATTTAAAATATAACGGGATAGTATTTCAACGGCTAGAATCTCGGTCTCCAGAACCGAAGATGGGGGTTCAACTCCCTCCTATCCCATCAAAAAATATATCGATAACAATATAATTTATTGATTTCGTAAAATACTTCTAATATAGATTATTTTAAAATCCAAAAATAAAAATATTCACATCATTTCTATTCTAGAGCAACGAACGAACAATTCTAAATGTTTCCCTCTTCCAAAATGTCCTCCCCCATCAAAATCCAAACTCCAGGAACCTTTTTCTAGATTGCTAGAAGACCAATAACTCTTCCTGGAAAAATCCCCTATATCGTGATTATATAAATTTTGATAAATAGCATATAACTCCTGCCTGCTAGGTAAAAACCAGTCATCATAGCCCTCTGACTCTAAGTCATCGCATAGAGCTACAGCATCTTCAGGTCTTAAACAGTTCGCATTTAAAATAACTTCTGTGTTGTTTTTTCCCTCTCCTAACTCATCTGAAGTTTCTATTTCTGAAGCATTGACATCTTCTCCATAACAGCCCCACTCAAAAGTATTGTTGCCATTTACCTCAATATCATTTTTATTAGCTATCAAAACATAATTCTCACCTTCATAAAAAATATACCCTCCGTTATACTCCTCTCCTACAGTAGAAACCCCTGTACCAAATAATTCTTCTATACCACTACTCTTTTGCTCATCTTCTTTTTCTTCATCTTCTCCACTATTAATTTCCTCGTCATCTTGTTCCTGACCTTCTAACTCTTGCATTTCCATATGTCTAAATCCAAAATAAATAACAACCCCTATAAATAAAATTAATAAAATTAAAAAGACAACTATAGTTAATGGCAACCCTTTTTTACCTGACATATTATTCAAATAGGATTTATATGTTTATAAAATTTTTGTTAGCTATAGTATGAAGATAAAATAATAAAATCTTAAATTATATAATTGAAAGACATTGGTAGCAATAATGCAACATTATAAACTTATGGCAATATTTATAAATAGGCTTTCATTAACTATACCATGGCAAAAAAAGGGAAGAAAAAAAGTTCAAGGACAGGAAATAAAAGGTCTAATGCAAAAGAGTTTACAAAGAAGCAGGTAGAAGATATTGTCAAAAATATTAAGGATATTAGCAAAGGGGGCCAAGATATCAACAAAGAGCTAGAAAAAGTACAAAATGGGGAAAGAAGGATAAATACAACCTTGAAAGCTACAAAGACTAACCAACCCAAGATTGAAAGAAACACCAGGGAGATAAAAGATATAAGCAAGAAAAACAATAAAGAGCTTAAAAAATTAGTTGAAAATAATGAAAAATTAGTTGAAAAAATTCAAGGCTTAAAGATTAAAAAAAGCGAGGGTGAAAAAGGAAGTGATGAAGATCCAGACTATGATTATATGGAAAAGTTTGAGAAGCATACTTCAAAATTAACAGAAAATTTTGTCAAATTTCAAAAACTCACTGCAGATATGACTTCTAAATTTGACAACCTGACTCATCAAATCTCTTCACTATTAGAACTTTTTGAAGAATCTGCAAAAAAAGTTTCGGAACAATCGGGAGATTCTAAAACAACTAAAAAACTAAATAAACTTTTAGATCAAAACAAGTTGATAGCAAAAGGAATAACTTTAATAGAAAGTAATTTAAGGAATAATAAAGAAAGTTCTGAAGAGTTTTTGCAAGATCAAATACAACAAGTTCCGGCACCACAAGCACCACAGCCGCCTGCACCTCAAAAACCCCAAAATAAACCACCTCAAGGAGGAGGTAGTGTAAAAAATAAAGGGCAACAATTCAACCAGTCTCTTGCAGATAAAAATACTTCTCAAGAGACCAATACAAAACCACAGCCACAAAAACCAGAGGAGAACCAAAATTCAGAAAATGCTAGCAACCCTCAAGAGAGTATAAATAATAGTGGGGGATAAATATGGAAAATTTCTTTCAACAATTTACAAAACAACTAATTATCTCTTCTAGTCCTGAAGCAAAGCAAGCTAGAGAAGAAAAGAAAGATGATTTTAAACAGTTAGAGAAAGCTAATAAGAAATTATATCAACAAGCTGTAGCTGATTTAGAGCATGAAGAAGAGGAGGTGGAAGAAGAAAAAGAAAAAGATGTAAAAAAACTCAGGATTAAGCCAAAAAGAGTTCCAATAAAGAAAATTCCTCCAAGAGAATTGCAAAGAAGAAAGCCAAAGTCAAAACCTCAGGGAGAACAATATTCTAAGAGCATAAGTGAAACAGGTGATAAAAAAACAAAGGATTTTGAGCAAAAATTAAAGCCAAAAAAAGTAGGTAGTAGTCAATTAGGTAGAAGAACTAAAGAGATGGGAGGGGAAATGGAACTTGAAAATCTAAAAAACCCTAAAATGAGTATGGGTGGAAACGATATGGAAATAGGTGGTGTTCAGCCAGAACCCACACAAAGAAATATAAACTTGGGAGAGTTAAACAATATAGCAAATGACCCTAATGTTCTGTCTATAGAGTGTCAAGGGCCTAACAAAAATATTCTTGTCAAAACTAGATCTGGTGTGAAAAGAACTAAAATATCCTTAGATAGTGAACAAATCAAAAAATTGATACAGGAATTTTCAAAAACTGCAAAAATACCTATAAGTAAAGGGGTATTTAAGGCCGCTGTAGCTAAGTTCCATATAACAGCAGTTATACCTGAAACTGTTGGTAGTAGATTTATAATTGAAAAAACTCAGTCGTCCCAGAGATTACAGCAACCCGGACCTAGAAGAGGCATACCAAAAACTGGTCATCCAAAACCTAGGAGAATGTAAAAATAATTAAGCATATTAATATTTGTTCAATTTCTTAAAAATCCTCAAAACATCTCTCATATAACTTTCTCTTCTTCCCAGCTCAAGTTTACCATAAACTTTTTTTATTTTTTCATAAATATCTCTGGCCTTATCAATATCCCCTTTTCCTATACTTCTTTCAGCCTCTAAAATTAATTTTCTAATCAATATTTCTTCTTTCTCATTTTTTTCCCATTCCTGTCTTTTTCTCTTTGCTATTATGCTATCTTTTCTTCTAGAAAATATTAATCCTAAATTTTTAATTCCAAAATTAATCCTCTTTCCCAACTTCTCTTTTATTTTCCTTTTTCTTCTCTTCTTTAATTCTTTCCTAAATTTTTTCTCATCACCCTTTAATTTCTTCCTTCTTTTATTTTTACCTCTTCTCTTCTTTCTACCTTTCACCTTTTTCCCTACAATACTTTTATTCAACTTAGAAAAGGCTAGGCCTAAATTTTTAAAATATGATTTTATTTTCTTTTCCAACCTCTTATAAAAGTTCTTTTCCCCAGACTTCTTATATTTCTCCTTTTCATCTTCTCTTCTTCTCCTATACCAAATAATGATAAATATAGCTATTAGGGATATAATTATTAAGAATATTAAAATTATTAAAGAAATCACCCATATGTCTAGTCTCTCCTCAGGAAACTCTTTCTCAAT
>PWGL01000072.1 GCA_003554465.1 Candidatus Pacearchaeota archaeon | reverse complement strand
TGGGAAATACGGAAGTCGAGGGAGTTGTAACAGAGGACCGGACCGCGGAGGAAGTGACGGGGTCCGCGGAAGTCCCTTCCGGTCCGATAGTCGCGAGTGCGTCCAGGGACGATAGTGTACGGGTGGTACCTGAAGAAGACGAAGGGGCTTATGCGGGTGCTGATGAAGAAGATGGTGCTGAAGAGGACAGTAACAGTTATCAGAACCTGATAGAAAGGATAGAGAAAATAGAGGAGTTTAGAGAAAAAATAACGCTGGAAGGTGATTGATGAGTGTGGACCTGAAAACATACCGGCCGGTGGGAATAACCTGCGAAGGGGGACAGTCGGCTAATCTGCTGGTTAAACGGATTAAAATAGAACTGCCGGAAGTCAAACCCAGTATTTCCGGCACGTCCGTTAAGTGGTACGCTAAACAGAAGGGTATAGTGGTTTTCTCCGGTATCCTGGCTAAGACTGACGGAACGGCCCCGGACCCGGTGGAGTTCCTCAAGGCCCCTTTGACCCTTCCGGACCTCGGCTCTCCGATAACTATCACTATATCCTATCAGGGAGGGAAGACCGGATCACTTACACTTGCTAACTGCGAGTGCACCTCCGCGGGCATACGGGGGCAGCTTAGTTCCTCCGGATCATTATATGTCTGCTCGGGCAGTCTGGCGTACCGGTTTGAGCCGGAGGACTGGGGGAGCCCGGGAGATGACTGGGTCCTGAACAGTATAACGGCCGAATCCAACCGGGAGAGCGAGGAGATGGCTCTGCACAGAGAGGAGGACGGCATAGTTCCCGGTATCCTGGAATACACGGAATGGGCCTGGACCCTGGAGAGATCCAAGGATATAGACGCCGGAGACAAAACTTCCGGAGACTTCGACGGACTGGACGCGGGTGGAGAGGCCGAGCGGATAGCCACGGATAATCTTGAGTTCAATTTAATATATGATAACGGCAGGAACGTTCGTTCCGGGACCGCCCCTCAGCCGGGCTCCGAGGACGCTTCCGGAAGAACCTGGGACAACAGCTGGTACAAGACGAACCGGGCGTTCTCGCATGAGTACGGGAAGCTCCTGGCCACGGAGACGGAGACATGGCAGGCCGACTGTCCATCATATCCTTATTCCGTAAAGGTCCTCAGTCGTGACGGAAGCAAGTATCTGGAGGAATAAATGACCGGGATACAATCGTTCAGATATGTTAATGCGGGGTTCTCGCTGTCCGGCGGGCCGGTGGGTCATCTTCTGGTTGAAAAGGTTCAAGTATCGGCCGCGGGAAACCGTTTGAAGTACATTCCGGCCGGGTGGTCCAACTGGCGGGAGATGTATACCGGAAGGCATAAACTTACCTTTTCCGGCACGATGCGGGTGTCGGCGGATGAGGTGGAGGTTATTGATTTTCTTAACGCCGCGGCCGTGGGAGAGGAAGTTTCGGTGACACTCCGGGACGAGACCGAGGAGGACAGTCCGGATACGGATACGGATTACGATGACTGCCGGGTCACATCGGCCGATATCCAGATCCAGGGCCGTGACAGCGGGGCTTACGTGTATACCGGCAAGGTCGTGATGAGTTTTCTTCCGTCCGGACGGAGCCTTCCGGGCTTTAGCGATTCCCGGTGGATCTGGGAATCTCAGGTATCCTTCGGGTCCCAGGGCCGGAACGAAATGGTTCTTAAAAAAGGGGACGGGGAGATCGTCCCGGCGATCCTTAAATATACTGAATGGGCCTGGGCCGCGGCCCGTTATCAGGTCGTCGGGGACCTTGATGCGACGGACCTGGGCAATATACTGCCGTCGGACGGATCGGATACCGGCGATAACAGCGGTGTCGCGGGAAATACGATACAGGCCCGTTTTCTCAGTGCGGACGGCGGGTCCTCCCTGACCAATTTGAGCGGGTCGGGTATTACATGGACGAAAGAGAAGGTGCATATCCGGCATCTCCCTGAGGCCGCTATGACGATCGTCCGGGAGCTGTGGGTAACCTCTCACGATCCGGCGGCGTACGATGTCGTCCGGGTGCATGAACTTGACGATCTGAAAGAGGAGGATACAGGCACTTGTGCCTGATAATATAGAATCCTCGGACATCCGTGGAACTGTAAAATAACTGAAGGTTCTGTTATGAGCTTTATAGGCGAACGAGACGAGAGTAAAAATTATGTGGTGTCCGGTAAAGTGCTGAACGCCATTGAAAAATTTATGACTAATCTGTCCTTTGAGGGCCGGAAGGGGAGACCCAACGGTCCCAGTGTGGACCTTTCCCGAGGAGCCTTCAAAGGGCAGACCATTTTCGCCGTCCCCCGGTCCGAAATGTCGAGCGAGGAGGCGGCCTATAGAACGGAGGAGACCACAGAGGGGTATCCGGTCAAAATGTACTGCTGTGATGTATATCTTAATTCGTTTTCCGGAGATCCTGATTTCACCGGACAGCCTCTGGAAAGCGCCGTTGGAGAGCTTGAGCTGGACAGACCTGTATCCGCGGTCCAGATGATTTCCGAAGATAAAGAAGGAAAGCCCATGCGGAAATATATGGTCGTGGGCGGGGGAACCGGGGAACGACCGGCCGTTCTGGCTCAAATTACCGGGCACGCTTCCGGTGTGTATGATGTGGCTCTTTACGCGAATGGAAAGGAGGGATCACCCACTGGATCGGGAACGCTGGAGGTGCTTAATCTTAATATTGAAGAAACACTGCCGACGGGGACCTGGATCGTGGCCAATCCCTGTCAGGTGACTGAGACCGGAGAATAAAATGTCCTGGACAGCGACATACGTGGAAGACCCTTCCGGGGAGTTCATAGATACCGGAAGTACTGTATGGTACAGCGGTTCCCTGTGGGCCTGGAAAGACAATATGCTTACCACGGACTGGCGGATCGCCACGGTTCCGGGAGTGGAGATCCAAGTGGACGGACTGTCCCCGGGTACGGCTTACTGGTATACCTATAATGGAAAGAGGTACTGGGCGGTCCCCGGCGGATTTCTCTGGTGGAACAGCGGGAGGTGGGTCATATCGGCTCGGCTGGGGGCCTGTATGGCGGAGAGCTGGGATGATTCGGATGAGGACCCGGCCTATCACGAGTATGTCGGGAACGCCTGGTGGGAAGGTCCGGCTGACGGATCTCTGGAAGGGCTGTATCAGCCGAGGGGGAGCATCCGGGGGAATACTGAGAACGATTACGACTCCAGTGAAACCAGGGATATAACTTTATATTTCGACGGGTGGGTCCATACCGAGTCCGGGACGGCTCCCGCGGGGGAGTATCACGCTCAGGAACGAACGGCTTCTGTAGCCGATGACGGCACTGTGACGGAGACCCTGACCCCGGACCCTCCGGACGACGAGGATGCTGAAATCCTGGGGGTTCCGGAATTCTCGGGGACGGACGGAAACACTTACGTCCGGAGTGTACACACAAAAGACGGCAATTATACTTATGGTAATATTTATTACGACGGAACGGCGTGGGTCATAGGAATCCGCAACAGCTCCTCAGGGTGGTATGAAGGATCGGAGCCGCGGGTTGATACTACTGTCACCTTTGAAGGACAGGGGGAGAAATCGGGGGAGGCTGATATCATCATCAGTTTCTCCGAGTACATCATAGGAAGTGA
>PWGL01000066.1 GCA_003554465.1 Candidatus Pacearchaeota archaeon | reverse complement strand
TGGCGTTAGCGGCCAACTCATGTACTCCCAGCAAAAACATATCGGCTTCACTCATTTTGTTCTGGAAAAACTCTTTTGCTTCTTGGTTCAGAACTTCCAACATATTTAAATCGCTGTGGTACTCCCGGTAAATTTCTTCTTTTTCGGGGGGCTCAAGCTGCGCGATTAACAAGGTTATATCGTCATCTCCTTGCAGATAACCGTTAAAATCTTTAAAGTCTTTTTTTATAAGACAGGAAATCACTTCTGGGTCCCAAAAGTGATTTTGGAAAAAGAATTGTTTAAGCCGTTCTTTGTACATCCGGCCGTTTCGCTGTTGTTCGGTGATCCCGTCAGTATTGAAAAGGATAGTGGTATCCGGTTTTACGTTGAGGGAATTTTCCGGGTAGCAAAGCAATTCTTTAGGTAAAGAAGAGGAGATAGGCAGTCCTTCGGCATGGAGTTCAATTTTTTCTTGGCTGTTTTTTATCACCAGGGGGGTGTCTTGAAAACCGGCACCTGCATAGGTCATCTCTTTTGAATTGAGGTCTATTACTGCTATGAACATACAGATCATGTAATCCTCAGGGTAGCTTTCGGCGAGGTAACGTCTGGCCAGGTAGCTAATGATATCATTGGGAGATATCAATGTATCTGATGAGAAAGAAAGATAATTGGTAATAGTATTTTTTACGAACACACTCATCATGGCCCCATCGAGGCCGTGGCCGGATACATCCGAGAGATAAAGGATTAGTTTGTCTTTCTTGCGAATGAGATCGTAAAAGTCGCCTCCCATGGTTTGCGCCGGCTGATAATGAGCGGAAAAGGACATTCCCTCTACTTGAGGGAATTGGAGCGGTAGTACCCGTTTGTGAATTTGCCAGGCGCGTTCTACCTGTTGGTCCAGTTGTTCGTATAGTTCTTCCAATTGCTTTTTTTTCAGTTCCAGTTCTTTAGTGTAATCGCTTATTTTTTCTTCGTATTTTTTCCTTTCGGTAATGTCGACGGTGGTTTCTACCATTCCCATAATATTTCCATTTTCATCCATTACCGGGCTACCGGTGCATTGCCAGATGTGGCCTTCTGGGGTGTCGATTTCGTTAGAACAGGAGGTCCCTAACTGCATGGATTTGATTACGGGGCAATCGGGGCAAGGTTCTTTACGTTTTCGCCAGAGATGATAGCAGTATTTCCCAATTAGTTTTTCTTTGTCCTCACCGGCGTAATCGGCAGCAGTTTGGTTGGCCCAGATAATGCGCATGTTTGGATCCAGGTATACTACTTTTTCTACCAAACTGTCTAAAATCATGGTTCTTTCTTGATGCATCATTTTTAGTTCTTGGGTTCGCTCTTCTACTCTTTGCTCCAGCTCATCGTGGGCTTTTTGCAAGTTTTTCTCCGCTATTTTTCGAGCGGTTATGTTGATATGGGAGACCACAGCACCGCCTTCTTCCCGGTATAGAGGGGTAACCCGCATTAAGAACCAACGTTTTTCTTCTGGCGAGTGACAGGGGTACTCCATCTCAAACCATTCTTTTTCCCCTTGCAGCACGGCACGAATTCCTTCTATAGTGGCTTGAGCATCTGTGTACTCGGTTTCTGCAGGGTCACAAGCACAGGCGTCGAAATAGTTGGCGCCGGTGTTTATGGAAATAAGGCTTTCGGCGTCATTTTCCCGGGCGAAGTTTTCCCAGGGCGCGTTAATGGCGATAATGTTGCCTTCGCGGTCCAGGACGCTGATATGGGAATCAACGGAGTCCATTATTGCCCCACGCAATTCTTCGCTCTTTTTTAATTCTTCTTGCGCTTCTTTTACCACCCGCAAGTCTACGTAAGTCAAGACGGCTCCTTTGATTTCACCGGTGCCGTCACGGTAGGGATGAATACGCTGCAAAAAGGGGTGTCCTTCGTGGGTGGTGACTTCTTCTTCTTTAATATTTCCATCTAATAGCACCTGGTTAACTTTTTCTAATAAAAAGTTGCTGCGATTGAACAAGTTGCTAATTTCACCCAAGGGTCTGCCTATATCCTGTTCTCGCAGATAGAAATAGTTGGCGACTGAGGGGGTAAACTTGCGGACTTTTAAATCCTGGTCTAAAAAAACGGTACCGATGTCGGTACAGTTAATAAGATTGCTTAAGTCCTGGTTGGCCTGGATAAGTTCTTCGTTTTTCTTTTCGTATTCCGCATTGACGGTGTGCAGTTCTTCATTGACTGATTGCAACTCTTCGTTGGTGCTCTGCAGTTCTTCGTTGGAAGTAAGCAGTTCTTCGTTAGTGGTCTGCAGCTCTTCGTTGCTGGTTTCCAGTTCTTCGATGGTGGTTTGCAAGTTTTCCCTGGTTTCTTGTAGCTCTTGTTCCAAATAATTTAGATGATTTTGGGCGACTTTATCGGTGTCGGACGGCTCTTGTGGTTCCGACGGGCCTACTTTCTGATCTCTTTCGGAGAAAATAACCAGGACGTAAGATTGGTTGGTAGTTTTGTCACGGAACGGCTCCGCGCTAATGTCCAGTATTGCTCGTTCAGATTGGTGCTCCAAGTTGATTTTAACGGCACCGTATTGCACTTTTTGGTTGTCTTTAAGCACCCGTTGAAAGGCAGTAGCCACGGCCATCCGCAACTCTCCTTGCAGCATGCTTATTACATCGGTAGAAACTTCCCCCTCAAAAGAGAGAAACTTACCCGCTCCCCCAAAAACGTGCAGCAAGTCTCGATTGTGATTGAGAAGAAGACTGGGGGGCATGTATTTCTCCATTAATAGCGGAAAGACGGAAGCAGAGCGTTTTTCTTTCCTTTGATCTGCAGGTCGGGCAAAAGAGACGGCAGCCGGTTGTCTTTGGGAGATGGCCCCCAAAGGCACCGGTGCTGCTTTTTTATCAGAAACTTTGCGGAAGAAGTTGTAACGATGGTGAATAGTTTCAAATTCTGTTTCTACCCCGGTGATGCTTTCACTTCCTCCCAAAAAAAGGATTCCGTTTTGTTTCATGGAGTACTGGAAGAGGCGAAGCACTTTTTCCTGAGCGGCGTGCTTTAAGTAGATGAGCAGATTACGGCAACTGATCATGTCCATGCGCATAAAAGGAGGGTCCCGGAGAATGTTATGCTCCGCAAAAGCTACCATGCGCCTGAGGCTGGCGACCACTCGCCAACCGCCTTCTACTTTTTCAAAATAATTATTTTTGCGTTCTTCCGAGACGTGCTTCATTTTTTCATCCTGGTACACTCCGTTAGATCCAACGCTTAGTGACCCCCGATGGGCGTCGGTGGCAAAAATTTGAAAGTTAAGAGGTAATTCCAGCTTGCGGGTGCACTCATCCAGCAGCATGGCAATAGAATATACTTCTTCGCCGGTAGCGCAACCTGCCACCCATACCCGAAACTCCTCACCGGGGGAGTAATGCTTCATTAATAGAGGCAGAATATTTTCCTCCAGATACTTAAAAGCTTCCGGATCCCTGAAGAATTGGGTTACATCTATCATCAAATCACGGTAAAGCCGATCCAGTTCTTCCGGTTTTTTTTCCAGTAACTCTACGTAGGAGGTTATATCCTTTACGTCACACATCTGCATGCGGCGTTCTACTCTGCGAATAACCGTGGCCGGCTTATACTGGGAAAAATCTACCGAAAATGCAGCGCT
>PWGL01000040.1 GCA_003554465.1 Candidatus Pacearchaeota archaeon | reverse complement strand
TATACTCTTTTTCCGTCAAGATACCCCTATCTCGCAACTCTTCAGGTAATCGGTATCCAGCGTTCCAGTTCTCTAAATCCTTGTCAAACACGATAGGGTTCCGAATATCCAGATTCGCTTCAATTAATTTGGCATCCTTGCCATGGCCCGACATCGTCCTGGCCTGACTCTTGGTGCCGAAATGGAATCCTATATCTCCCACCTGGAAGGTCTTAAACTCCTGCTTGGTGCCATGGTATACAGGTTCCTTGACTTGTGTTTCTTTGGCAGGTTCCGCGGTTTCCCGGGGTGCGGCCTCTGTAGTCTCACTTATCCGTGTTAACTTGTCAGACTTATAGGCACTAATCAACTTGCCGTCTTCACCCTTGACAGGGAGTCTGCCGTCTTTATAAGGTTCCCCAATAACACCCTGCTTGCCTTTATGTTGACCTATTTCGATAGCGACTACGTCACCTTGAAGAAGTAATTTACGCTGAGAGTCAGTCCCGATGACAGGTAGGCCCGCCTTTTCTACTCTGTCATATTCCTTACCCGTGTCTATTTTCTGGGTTTTAGCTACCACAGGTTCTGCAACATCCTGCACTGGTTTGGGTTCTTCTTTGGTTGGTTCCGTCCTCGGTGCCTCGTCTTCTCTTAGTTGAACCTGCTCACCCTTGTGTGCGATCCTCATAGTTTTTGGTTGTGGTACAGGTTCTGGGGTTTCCTCCCGGGGTTGTTCCCGGGGTTGGATGGCCTGTGCCCCGATGCGGTCTATGGCTTCAGAACCCCAGGTTAAGTCCTGAGTTAGGGACTCTTGCTTCGCTCGCTGAAATTCGTTTTTCAGTTTTTCAAACTCTGCGAGCGTGTTCTCAATATCCTGTCTGGTTCTTGCTTCGGCTTCTGCCCGTGAGAGTCCTTCCCCGCCTTCTTCCCGGGGTTTCATATATTCCTGGACTTGGAGGTCGAACATCCTCTCCTGTGTGGCTTGCATTTCCTGAACCTTTTGGTTAGCCTCACGGTGGGAGATGGGTTGACCGTCTTCCGCATGAACCCGTTGGACATAATTAACCCGCTCGTGGAGTGGTTTATTGAAGGTTCCCCAGGACAATCCGAGGTCAGTCGCTAATAGTGGTGCGGCGGCAATCGCGAAGGCATCCCTGTCGAATGTGCCATCAGGGTTAAAACTTTCCTGGTAAATATCCCAATATGCAGGGGATGTAATGATTGAGTTCAACGCAAAGTCGAAAGCATACCCACGCAGTCCCGTTAACCCGGCTAAGGTTGTGGTTGTGAAGGGAGTGATATTATACAGCATCATATAACCTGCACCCTTAGCCCGGTCTGCTTCGTCACCAGGAGTCGATAGGGCACCGAAGGCACCCCTGGGGATCAGGTTAAGGGCTGTGTATCCAGTCTTCTTCAATTTGCTTGCCGTGGCAGGGACTCTCGTTAGAGGTGTGGCAAAACCGGGGAGTCCTCCCACACCCAACAGCTTGATCTGGCCCAGGAAGCTGGCGATGTCTGCCCCACCCTCAAGGGCTTGATAGCCCATCTGGGCTAAAAGTGAGTCGTCCGACATCTCTTCGGTTCTTCTGTGCCACTCTGCCTGTGTATAGGGGCTGATAATCCCAGACTGGCCCGGGTCACCAATGAACTCAGCCATTTGCCTTCTGTGCTGCGCCTCCTGCTCTAACCCTGCTTGGTATTCATCGGCCCCTTCCCAGGCACCATACGTCCAACTCGGTTGTTGTGACATCCTTTCCATGAGGTCTGCTTCAATACCAAGGCCTGCCTGCCTTGCCCCGTGCAGGGTCTGCTCAACACCAGAGAGCAGTCTTTCACCCCAGTATCTCGGTTCTCCATACTGGAGGTAATCGTGTACCCGGGAGTCTTCATCGACCAAACTACTGACTCCCCGATGAATGAGTCCTGAGAACGGGTCTAAGTAGCTACCGCTTCGATATCTCTGGTCTAAGGTCTGCTCATCAATCGGTTCTGTTGGGCCTGATAGTTGCTCGATCAGGTTGGCAGGTTCTGCGAAGTCGAGGTAATCATGTAATCTTGAGTCTTCTCCTGCGAATCTATCCACGGCACCCCTGGCTACTCGTTTAGCAAGCCCGGTGAACGGGTCTAAGTGGAGTGGCTCAATACCAAGTTGATGGTGTTCATCAAATACAGGTTCCTCTCGTTCTGTCGGCCCCAACCCGAGAGGGTGTTGCCGGAATGGAGGGGATGTGGATTCAAGGGTAGGTTCAACTTCCCTTGCCTCTGTTCTATCTCTAAATGCATCGGCTAAGAGTTGCACGATAGGGGTGTTATACCAAGTCTTTTCTTCTTCACCCACAGGGGCGGCACCTGTTACCATATCAGCCTCAGGAGGTGGGGGTTGGTAGTCTGGTCGTGTGACAGAAGGCCCGATGTTGACAATATCAGGTCTACGTTCCCGCGCTTTTATCTCCTCCTGCCTCGCTAACCGTTCCTGACGTTTTCTTTTCTCTTCTTCTTCATCCAAAGGGTCACGCGGAGCAAGTTCCAAACCCGGTGCAGGGGGAAGAAAGCGTGGTTTACGTCGTTCAGCTAAAAATTCTTCTGCGCTTAACATGTTACCACCTCCTTATCTATCACCTGGCAAACCTTCACCTGTCATCGAGGGGTCATTCATCGCACGGATATAGTCCTCTATCAACTTGTCCAAGTAGTCAAAACGGTCAGCAAGCTGAATCAGGTCAAGGTCAATTCCTGTATACTGGTGTAACTCTTTATGTTGTTCTGGACTGTATTGGTATTCCCAATTCGGGTTTCTTCTCTCACTGAGTTCTCTTAACCTTTCACGGGCCTCTTGATTTAACTGGTGAACCATGGCAATCTGTTCCTCATAGCCGATACCACCCGCACCATAACCCATCTTCGCAGAATCAATCATGCCCGCCCAAGACTTAGCAATATCTTCTTCATACCCCATTCCACCCACATTATGGGGGACGTTATATTCCAAACTACTGCTCAGGAAAGGTTCATATTGCTGGGGAATACTACTCCAGTGTGTTCCGTATTGACGCTCGGCGTAATCCAATAAACGATCTTCTATACCCTTAAATTCTTCTATATTGTCAGGGTGAAAAACGTAGGCTTCTATGTCGTCCATACTTGCACCCTGAGAGATTAAAGCATTTATCTCTTGTGCCGTGGTTCTCTGTGGCATGTTGAAGTCCCCTATATCACCCATTTCGGCAGTCGCCATATCCCGGGCCAACGTTTCCCGCCTGTACTCCTCATCCGCTTCCATTTTCTCTCGTCTAAGTGCTATATCCTCATCGAACTGCCTTACACCCTCTTTGTGTTGCTTATACTGAAGGGTCGGTGTCCCTGGGGGCCTGGGCTGATAGGTAGGACGGTTAGCGCGATCAGTCCTTAACGCCTCCAGGAGCGTTCCCGCCCCGGATGACATTCCTTCAGGAGACTGCACCCGCCTTTCTTTAGCTTCCCTCAGCCAAGACATGTCCACCCCAGCTTTCTTGGCATCCTCAATAATCCGCTCCGTGTCTTTCATAGTAAACCTCCTTTACCATCGCCTCTGTGGGCCAATATCAACATGGACATGGCCTGAGTATATCCCTATTCCACCGTCACCAAAGAATTTCTTGGCGGCTTCTCCCAACTGCTGGGGGGACATCCC
>PWGL01000105.1 GCA_003554465.1 Candidatus Pacearchaeota archaeon | reverse complement strand
CTTTGTGTTCTTTTTGTTCATTCCGTTTTTGAGTATGTGGCTTGATAGTTCCTTCGCGTCCTTCATTTCGTAGTATCCGCCTTTATTATAAGCGTCTTTACCCATTTCTTTTCTGAATGTTACTCCTGCTGTCTCCGCTACTTGGCATGCTAGGCTTGTCCCGCTTCTCGGATGCCCTGCTACGAGCACTACATCTTCAACTGGATCTGCTAGTTCGGTCATTTTTATCATCTCTTTTTTACAGTGGCAGTTTCTTATCTTTCTTCTCTATCTGTTTTACAGCTTTTTTTATTTTTTCTTTCTCGCTTTCATTCTTTTCTTTTTCCTTGTTTCCCATTCTTTTACCTCCTACATCGTTTAGGGTTCTTTTATTCTAAGTATCCTAGGCTTCTTAGCCTGTCTTTCACTTTCTCTTCATCTTCTTCATCCCAATCTTCATCTTCTTCATCTTCTTCTATTCCCTGCTCTCCCTCTTCTTCTTCCACCACTTCTTCCAGCACGTACTCAATGTACTCCTGTACTGATTCAAATTCACTTCCTTCCATTCTTCCTTTTATTTTTTCAACGAGTTCTTCCGGTATCTCGATCTTCATGGTGATCACCTTTTATCATTATTAATTTTGATATGTATGGATAATAATATTACGGGGAACATATAAAACTAATAGAATGCAGTGAATCCGGAAGTTCTTTAAATTAATCTCTCTTTATGATAACCATGCCTGAAAAAGAAGATAATGAAGAGAAAAACAAGGCACTTAAGACCATCGCGAAAGGCGGTAGTATAGTATTTATAGGGTTGATTTTTTCTAGGGGATTTGGGTACCTCTTTCGAATAATAATCGCTCGTTTTTTAGGTTCAGAAGCATATGGTCTTTATTCTTTGGGTCTAGCTACGTTTTCTATTCTTTTCACTATATCTCTATTAGGTGTTAAATCTGGAATAAGGAGGTTTATCTCTTATCATAGAGGTAAGAGAGAGGATAAAGTTAGAGGTGTTCTTAAATCTGGTCTTAAGATTTCTATGCCTCTATCAATTGTTTTTTCTAGTGTTTTGGTGTTTTTTGCTCCTCAGTTGAGTATTATTTTATTTAATAATCCTGAGATGAGTCTCGTACTAAGGTTTTTTGGTACGTTAATTCCAGTTATGGTGGTTGTAAATAACCTAAACTCTGTCTTCATAGGGTTAAAGAAGGTTAAATATCAGATTTATTCAGGCAATTTTATTCATATGGGTCTTAAGGTAGCATTGGCTGCTTTATTTATATTTTTAGGGTTTGAATTGTTTGGAGTTCTCCTCGCATTCCTCTTAAGCCTATTGGTATCCTTAATAGTTTCTGTTTATTACTTAATATATAAGATTAATTATTTTAGTTTTGATAAATCTAGTTTTTCAACTAAGAAGCTGTTTCTCTACTCTTGGCCTCTTGTCATAGCAGCTATCTTTATGAAGGTTATTGGCTGGACGGATGTATTGATGATGGGTCACTTTTTAACTGAATCACAGGTTGGTATTTATAATGCCGCTCTACCCACAGCTATGATTTTACCTTTCTTTTTAAGGGCTATCAGTAAAATAATTTTTCCCGTTTTTTCCGAGTTGTATGGTAGTGGAGATTTAAGTGATCTTAGAAGAATTTACCAGGTTACTACTAAATGGATTTTTGCTTTGACTTTACCTTTTTTCTTTGTGATGTTCTTTTTCCCAAAACAATTACTTTCAATATTATTTGGAGCTGAATTCACTCCAGCTGCATTATCTTTATCTATACTTGCCGTCGCTTATCTCTACTACGCGTCTTTAGGTCCTCTTGACAGGATACTTAAGTCTATAGGCAGAACAAAAATATATGCTTTGGTTCTGGGGGTAAGTGCTGCTGTTAATATTACCTTTAATTTGTTATTAATTCCTATTTATGGTATAATCGGCGGAGCTATAGCCACGTCAGTATCAGTAATCCTTTATAGTACTTTATGGTTAGTATTGCTTTATAAAGAATTAAAAATTATTCCTTTCACTTTATCTTATATCAAAGTAATTTTATCGGGCTTAGTTTCTGTTGGAATAGTCTTCTTCGGCTTAGGGATGCTTTTCCCGATCCCAACTGTATCTGTTTACATCTTTGCTTTCCTAGTGTTTATTGCTCTTTATACTGTTTTTTCTCTTCTTACAGGAGTACTTGATTCAGAAGACACTATGATATTAAAAGCGACGGAGAAAAAGCTCGGTTTAGATCTTAGGTTTGCTAAGATTATAATTAAGAAATTTATTTAAATTCAAAGTTAATAATCGAAATTATCAGATAATTCTTCATTTATCATTTTGTTTATGTACTTAATCGTATTCTCATTTAATTCTTCTTCGTAGCTGCCTATTTTTCCTTTTCTTGTTTTGTAAGAGTTAGGATCATTTTTGTTTCCAGGTGCTAATTTTCCTGTTTCAAACTCTTTATTTTTTTCCATTTTACGCATTTTTTCAAATTTGGCAAATTCTACTGCTGAATTCACTAAATCAGGATTGATATTCTCTTCTCCTATAAAATTTATTACTCGATTTAGTTCTCTTGCTGTGTCCTCATGTAGATCTTCATATTTTACCAAGAGAAAATCTTTAGGAATATTTCTATTTTGGTACCATATATTGTAAAATCTAATAATGTTCTCTATTTTTTCTTTTGCAAATTCATTTATTCCTTTATTCTCAGTTTCATCTATTTTTTCATTTCTTTTGTCGAATTGGTGATAGAGCGATACTACTACATCTCTAGGGTCTCTAACTAGGAACATTACTTCTTTATCTGAATATTTTTCTTTTTTTTCCTGAATATCCTCAACCTCCTTAAGTTGGGGGTCGTCATCATGCGTGAAAATTATTTTTGGTATTTCTTTTCTTTTTTTATGCAGAGGAGTTACCTCTAACATTTCTTCTTTAGTAACACCATCTAAACCATATTTTTCGGTAAGATATTTTCCTAGCATTACTCTAACCCAGGTTCTCCCTGTTTTAGGGAAAGATATGAAGTAATAATCAGTAGTAAAATGCTTATATCTTTTATAGATTCCATAAATTACCTTATTTTTCCTTGCAACCTTCTTTATTCTTTTCATAAATTTATTTGACATATCTATACCTCTTTTATTTCCCTGAATATGGTGGTGTTTTGTATATTTGTTAATTATTTATGTTTATCACTTTTTATAAATCCAATTTACCTTTCTAATTCTATTACATCTGTATTTGAAGGTAGATATTTTTCTATGAATTTAGCTTCTAAGGATTTGTATCTATTGAAGATAAGTTTTTTCCTATATAGTTTATAAGTTATACTCAATATTAATTTTTGATTGGTTAGTTAGTTTGCATTTTTCCTGTTTTCCCATCTTATTCTTCAAATTCTGATAAGTGTTTATTTATCTTTTTTTCGAATTCTTCTGTTTCCTCTATCTCTAAGTCTAGTTCTTCTTCAAACCATTTTTTCAGAGTGGATGGATATCTGTATTTTTCACGATTGAATCTTTTTGTGTTCATTTCCCTGGTTTTTTCCTCTGTCTTTTTTTCTTCTGTGAATTTGAATATTCCTCTCTTTCCTCTTCTGATAAATCTATCCATTCTCTCATATTTTTTCTTTGTTTCCTTATAGATGCTGGTTTTATCTCTTTTAGATGCATTCCTAAAGGCTCTCCTCTTATATATTTAAAGG
>PWGL01000128.1 GCA_003554465.1 Candidatus Pacearchaeota archaeon | reverse complement strand
CCGATCTAGACAGGTCACCGGGAGCAAACAAAAGGTGAGTGCCAACGATCGTCTCAATCATAGGCCGAGACGACCAGGTAATCCATGGACCCGCAGCGAACTCGATAGTATTTGGAGTGTCGATGGTCAAGTTTGATACCGAATGTCAACGACGAGGCCATGTAGTCTCGATGACGCCGCATATTGTTGTGGTCGGTTTCGAAAGGAGGAGAGCTTTCCGAGCAAGTCAAGAAGTCACCCCACAAGCTCGAGCGCGTAAACAACCACGGGTCAGGTGACCCGTGGCTTTTGTAATTCCCTCAGCCTATGTCGTAAGCACTCCACGCGAAGCGATTTCGCGGGATGAGGATGGGCGGTTTACAGAGCGCCCCGACCCAGACAGGCTCACCTTCCGAACAAACGGTTGGGTTTTGCGAGTCCGGTAATTAACTGATTCAACGTCTACGCCAGCGTGTTTCGCCCACGCTCGCCACGCCACATTCACGCTCGCGTTTCGATCAGCGTGATCTTGCTGAACCTCACACGAGTCGTTCGGACACTGAAACCGCCGACCTTGGCGGTAGCCACGGTGTCCACAGCACGAACACGACTTCGAGTTGTACGGTGACTCAACCGTCTCACACGGAATCTGATTCCACGTTGCTTTGTATCGAACCTGTTGCTCGAACTTGTGGAACGGCAGTTTGTGCAACCGCCGGTTCATGTACGTGCCGTACTTGATAGCGTCCCGGATTCCGCTCAAGTCCTCGAACACTATGACCGGGTTCGAGAACTGTTGAGCGAACTCCACCACCACTCGGGACAGTCGGTGAAGAATCCACTCTGTGTAGCGTTCTTCTTTCTCTCCGAGTTGGCGGTGGATGGAGTGTTGACCGTGTTCTTGACAGCGTTTCTTAATGGTGTGGTAGCGTTGGCGTTCGGCTTTCACTGAGCCGTAATCAAGCACGAGTGTTCCGAGTGTGTCCATCGTCTCACGATTAAGAGCAGTGAGGGCGATGTTGCGCTCGTTAATATCGACACCGACGAGTGTGTCCGCGTCTTCGGGTTCAGGCACGTCAACATCTGTTTTAACCGTGACGTGTAGGTAGTACACGCCATCGCGGTACAGAAGTTCGGCCTGCCCCAACGACCACTCGTCTTCAGTCAAGGCCGATTCAATCAACGCGAGGTCTTCCGGTCGTCCTCGAAGGTGTCCTTTCACCTTCTTGTACGGCTTTGGACTCACACGGAACCGAACACGATCATCCTCGTCGTTGTAGGTGAGTCGGTAGCCTTCGGTGTGGGCCATAACGAGTGGGTAGGCTCCTTTCTTGTCCGTGGCTGGTGGCGACGGTTTACCTACGTTGGTGTCGTCTTGGTCGTGCCACCAGTTGAGGAGTTCTTTGTAGGAATCCCACGCTTGCAGGGCTTTCCCGACGACCGCGCACTTATTGTTCCGAAGGAAGTCATCGCGGTCAACCTCGCGTTGAATCTCGGTCTTGTTGTAACCTTGTTGTCTGAGTCGGAGTGTGTCGTTGGCGATGTCTCGTGCAGTGAAGCGGGCATCTTTGAGCCACGACCGCTCACCAGACTCTATGCAGAGTCGGGTGCGTGCGGTCTTCGTGACTTCTTCGATACCCATACCTTGAGTATCGCGTCAAATGATAATAAAAGTAGGGATTACGGATGGAAGAATACAGGAGTCATGGACATTCGATTAGTTCGTGCAAGTATCATTTCGTGTGGTGTCCGAAGTCAAGCAAAGCAGAGCTTTGCGTACCTCGCGGAGCTTCGCTCCGCTTAGTACCGGCACGGGGTGTTGGAGTTAGTTCGAGACGAACTTGTGGAATTGTTCCAAGGAGCTGCTGAACGGTTCGGTCACAAGATTATGTCGATGGAGATTGCCACCGATCACGTTCACTTGTTCGTAGAGACCGACCCGAAATGGAGTCCTGCCGAGATAGCGAAGCAATTCAAGGGCTACTCGGGACGAACGGTTCTCAAGCGTCATTCTGAACTCAAACAACGGTATTTCTGGGGAAGTGGCCTATGGAAGGACGGATACTACGTCGGGACAACGGGTGCAGTTTCCGAGGATGTAGTTCGTCGGTACATCGAGGAGACTGAACATTAGGCAAGCGTACGCGATTCACCCACGGGTCAGGTGACCCGTGGAGCTCTCGCTGTTCCCTTTAGAGCGAACGACCGACGGGTTCAGCTGTGGTGGCGATCAGTCCTTGACGACGCCGTAGAGCTCCTGCAGGGAGTCGGCTGCCTCACAGACCTCGTCCTGTGCCTCGGCGACGCTCGCGATCGGGGCGTTCTCTGCGAGCGCGGTCTGGAGCTCGTTCACCGCCTTGACGTACCGTTCGAGGCTCTCCTCGGTCGCCGAGTTCTCGAGCACCTCGCCCAGGTCGAGGTGGAGCTCCAGCTTCGAGCCGACGCGCGAGCGGTACTCGTCGGCGTCGTCGAACGCCTCCTCGTTCATGCCCGTTTCGGCCTGTTCGACGATGCTCTGTGCGATGCGACTGGCCTCGGGATCGTGGTCCTCGAAGCGCTCGGCGAGCGAGGCGAAGAACCTGATCTCGTCTTTCAGCGTCTTTCGCATCACGTAGCGGGTGAGCGTGTCCAGCTGACGCTGGATCTCCCCGAGCTGTGTGCCCACGTCGACCAGCTCTTCCATCTCCGGCGAGATGTCCTCGGCGAGCCCCCCGGCGAAGTTGTGCGGCCGCTCGGTCTCCATGATGTGGCTGACGAGCAGCGCGTACAGCATCTCGTTGTCGTAGGCCAGCTCACGCCGGACGGTGTCGGCACCCTTGATCCAGGAGCCGTCGCGGGTGCGCTCGAACGTCCCGACGAACACCGAGGCGTCATCGATCGGCTCGAACTCCGAACGGTGGCGCTGGTGGTACCTGTTCGCGAGCGTCTTCGGGAACGTCTCCTCGTCAACGTCGTCGCCGATCGACGTGTCCACCGTCGGCGGCGTCTCGAACTCCTCGGGTTCGGACTCCTGGTAGATCACCTCGAAGGACTCGACTGCGCGGTTCGACATGTACTCCTCGTTGCTCGCACCCCGGACCTCCGGGACGGGCACCGACTCCATGTCCGACTCGTCGAAGCGAACGAAGAGGTAGATGACGTCCTCTGACGGGAGCGCGAGCGTCCGGGTCGTGCTGTGCTCGATGACGAGCGGCCGGCCGTACGCGTCGAGGATGACGCCCGGCTCGATCGTGACCCTGAGCTCCGTTTCGTCTTCCTCGACGGCGCTGACCTCGGCTCCGTAGAGGATGCCGCTCCCGGTCGCGAACCGGTTCATCAGGTGAAGCCGCTCGGCGTGGTAGGCCTGCTCGGTCTCCATGTCCCGGGCGGTCATCAGCTTCCCCTGGAAGAAGCGGTTCTTCTCGAACTGCGCGACCGGCCGGTCTGTCCCCCCGTCCGTTTCAGACTGCTGACTCATTATACGATCTACTACCGGCAACTCGCCGTGTCTATTTAACTGTATTCAGGGCTCGGAACCCGGATTGCGGGATGGCGGAGTAGTTCAATGGTGCGGTCAGTGGTTCACTTCACGAGGAGCGAAACCACCACTAGAGGAGCGTCGCCTCCCCTTTGAGGACGGTGTCGCCGCCGAGCGTCGCCCGGCCGAGGACGAACTCCCGGGGTGTCAGCGTGGAGTTGATACCGAGGAACGACCCACCTTCGAGTTTGAGCTCGTGTCGGATCTCGACGACGCGGCCGTGAGTGTGCGCCGGCTT
>PWGL01000009.1 GCA_003554465.1 Candidatus Pacearchaeota archaeon | reverse complement strand
TCTTTGGCTTCTGTGCTGAGAAAACAGAGCCACATCAGTAACTTCCAAAAGCTCGGGCTCTCTAAACAAGCCAAGTTCCTCGGCTATTCCCTTGGCTCTTTTAGTAAAGCCACTGGGAACATAATTAAGCACTTCATCAGAAAGCCTTTCAATGGGAACCCCTACGGCTTGCTCAATATGCAACATTTCCTCGTTAATCATTCGATACCGTTCCAGGTATTGCTTCACGTCATCCCCGATTTCAGGGTGTTCGGTAAGGTATTTGTAATCATCCCAAAGAGTCCTGGGGCGAGTCTTTTTAACCCTCTTACCACCCTTAGTAACCATTTCAGTAACCATAGCATCAGGGTCAAGTTTGGAAGGTAATTCCCTGTAAAGAACACCAATGTTATCCTGCTTAGCTACCATGCTTGCCATTTCCCGATTACGCTTGCGGAAGTTGTTTGCAGTTTCCGCAAGGGTAGAGCCACCTGGAACAGTAGAACGAGCTTTAACAAGAGGCTCGAGTCTTTTAAGCTCGGCGTTTTTAGCCATCTTCTCAGAAAGCTCACGTGCAAAGTGAGGCATTTCCAGGGGAGTTTCCAAAATATCATAAAGCAAATCATCAACACGGGTCAGCCCTGGAAAGTCTTTTTTAACCACTTCATCAAAAACCAGCTGTTTTTCTTTAAACCATCTGGCAATATCAACCTGCCTGCTGAGCTTAGCGTTCTTTTGAAAGTTCCACTTCTTATACATTTCCCTGGCTCTATGAGGCACATGAGAAGTAGTAGAAAATCCCTTTTGCAATTTCCCTATAAAGTTGGCAAGGGTTGGATTCTTTTGCACGAATTGCCTGGCTTGAGTTTGGATAGATTGTATTCCTTTTTCTGGCCTGTCCATTAAATAACGCAAAGCGGTATTACGGTCAACACCTCTCAGAACAGGGTTTCCTCGGAAATTAATCAACCCTCTTTGCCCTCTGAGAAATTGCTCTCCAACATCAGACATATAGCTCAGAGCATCAAAGGTAGCCAGAGGGCCACCATGAATATCCCAAACATTCGGATTGGTAAGGTAATCCAAAAACTCTCTACCAAGCCTGGTGTCCATTCCGATATTACCTTCTTGTAAAACGAGCCTACCAATTCTTTCCATGGCTTCCTGAGCGTCTCCCAAAAGCCTTCGGGCTCCTTCGCCAGCATTATTCATCCGAGCATAATCACTGTAATTAACCTGGGCTAATTCCAGATATGAACGAGGGTTAAAGACTTCTTCAACCACTTCTGCACCATGCCTAACGCCAGGCTTATGAACCTTCCTGCTCCACCTATTCGAGGTTCTGACTTTAAACAAAGCATCCTCAGCCAGGTCTATAGTAAGAGGGCGTCCAAACCAATCAGTAAAGCCTGGGATTTCCTGGGCTACCCTTTTACCCCTGTCTAAGAGAGTCAACTTTCCTTTTTCTGCTCTTCCCATCTTGCCAGCAACATGCCTCATGGGATGCCTTAGCTTTTTACCGAGCTTCCCAGCCTTGGTTAAGGTTCCAAATCCTGTATAAGTAAGAGGGTCAAGGAATACATCCCCAGCGAAACCAGCCACAGATTTTAACCAATCAGGCATATTGTCAGGGGCAAAAGCATGAGCTATATCGCTATAGAGAGTTCTTCGTTGGCCAGAAAGCCCTTCCCAAAGGGCGTCCCAAAAGCCTGGCCAGTCTTCCCCGTAATGCACAGAACCCAGGGCATGGTCAACAACATTAGCAATTCCATGGTGGAGACGATTATAATAATCAAAGGCAGTCCCGAGAAACCCTCCTCCAAACGGAACATCCCTGTCAACAGGAACCCTGTCTTCAGGGGGAGGCATGAATTGGGCAAAACGGCTCCGCATATGGTCAACAAGAGGAGAGGTTGACGTTGCTTGCCAAAGATTCTCCTCAAATTGAGCATTAGTTTGGAACCCTGAAAAATCCTGAGCAGTAACTTGAGGGTTAATTTCAGGGTAAGTCCACACTGGATGGTCATGGTCAACCAACGTTTGAGTTACCCTCCTAATTCCACCAGGAGAAGTATTATGAAAACTTCTAAACGCACCCCAGGGATTCCTCATTCTTTTTCCTCCTAACGAACAGGCTTGGTCTTATCTTCAAACCCATCCATAAGTTTATTGAAAAACCTACGGACTTCTTTATCAGGCATTTGCTGTACCTGCTCCATAAGCTGTCCTACATCAGCTTCGCTTCCACCTTGAGCCATAGCAAATTCGGCCAGATATTCGGCAATCTTAGCTCTTAGCACTTCAATATCCTTCTCTCTCCCAGGAGTTTTCCCAGGAGTTTTTTCCTTGGCTGGGGCCTGCTCGCTACCAGCAACCAAGCCAGAAAGGACATCATCAAACCCAAGAGCTTTTTCAAACCCACCTCTTTCAGGCATATTAATACCCCCCTGTAGTGCGGAATAAATTTTGGAAGGGGCCAAGTATACTACCTTCGGGTTGGCTTCGGTTTTTAAGCATATCACTAATAATCTGGTCAGCAAAATCAGGGGCCCAAGCTGGGGGAGCAAAGGGGGAGCCCAACATTTCAGGAAAAGTCATATCGGGCACTTCTCCAAACTGACCGTATGCTCCTAAAATATCAGGAGTAGGCAGTCCCATTCCAGTGACAATATCGTGAAACGACCTTCCCAGCTTCGCAGGAAACTGGTCATAGACATACCTGTCCAAATACTGGGGGAATACCGCCATAAACTCGGATTCGGCTTCAGAAACCCATTCCATAAGGGCTTCGGTTATAACAGGTCTAATCATGTCTGGATTTTCCCTGAGTCTATCCATTTCAATTTCAACGCCAAGTTCAGGAAAATCAGCCATTTCTCTCATTATATCCCCAAGCCAACTCCCTTCAAATGTTTCAGCCCCAAATTCAAGAAGGTCATAATACCAGTGTTCATGGTCTTCTTCTAAAACCGCTTTTAACTCATGGTCTTCAAAGGCCTCCACAGCCCTCTCAAGAATATCCCGAGCTAAATATTGGGGATTATTCCGATACCACTCTTTGTCGCTCTCGATAGCTTGAGAAACTCTTTGGTATGCCATTTGACGGTAAGGCTGGTAAAAGTTCTGGTCTAATTGAAGTGCCTGGAAAGCACGTGCCATTTCAGCCTCAGTTTGAGCTATTTCAGCTTCGGCTTCTCTTATGGTTACGGTAGCATCCTCAAGCATTAGCTCGTTATTATACTTGCTCTCCCAGTAATCCATAAAGTCTTTCACACGGAATTGCTCGGCTTCGTCTTTCAGGGAAGCCAGGTAAGTATCAAGTTCTTGTTCAATTACTCCTTTTTCCCAATACAGATTACGTTTCTTGGCTTCGTCTTTAAGTTCTTTGATGTGCTCGTCGGTAATTTCAACTTCCCTGTGCATCAAAGCCTTCCGAATATCATTCATATCAATTTCTTGCCCGAGCCTTTCAGTTTCCTTAGCCATCTGAGCACGTTCTTCTTTAAGCATATCAAGCCTGTCCTGCAGGGATTTTTCAAGAAATTCAGCATCCCCTTCAGCCAAACGTGCCTGGGCTTCGGCTTCTCTGATATGGAAAGGCATAGTAGCCCTGAATAATTGCTGTTCCAGGGAATGAAACTCTTTATCTTGCCTCATACGGTCAACTTCTAATTGCAACCTCTCGGGCAAAAACATAGACTCAATATCTCTCATGCCGACTTCGGTTTCAAGGAGGTCTAATCTTAACCCTTGCTCCTCATCCAGGTACTGGTTGAGAATTTGTCTTTCTTG
>PWGL01000028.1 GCA_003554465.1 Candidatus Pacearchaeota archaeon | reverse complement strand
GTTTTGCCCGTCTAATCGCTTAGCAGGCGACCGCCTTCGACCACTCGGCCATCTCTCCACCAGTTATCGCTTTACTAAAATAAACTCTCGGAAGAAAGGTATCTTTTGGCGGAGGGGGTGGGATTCGAACCCACGGCCCTGCCGGGTCACCGGTTTTCAAGACCGGCTCCTTAAGCCACTCGGACACCCCTCCCAGTGCGATTTTAAGTATAACACACCTGAGATTGTCCAGTCAATAGAACCACTCTTCTTGCTCACGGCAAAAGCATGAACCCATAAATTGCCATAAACCCTTGTGTAATGGGTTTAAAAATGATATGCGGCACTTTAAAATTATTGGTGAGTGCCCATTATTCAGTTAATATCAGCCGACACTGGCCTAAATAAGCACCAAAGCTAACCAGGCATTCCTTTTACAGGAGAAACCCAGTAAAAGCTGTTTGCATCCTTAATTGGACAGCTTCGGTAATATTAAAAATTAATGCTCAGTAAATAATCTAAATAATCCGTATTGAGCGAGGCTGTAAATCGTTTTGCTTTCAAGCTCCTCTTAGCATGCCTATCTTTATCTTTTTTGACTACGTTTAGAGCAAGCCGCCTTAACAAGGCCAAATTTTCAGGAGCTTTCCCTTTCCGCGTTCGGTTCGCATCTTCCCCAAAGGTTACATCAAGACTCCAGTAGGTGCTTTCTATGCCCCAATGCATCCTGACTGCATCAGCATAATCCTTCACTTTATCCACACTGCCCAAATGAAATTGCCTCTCGATGGTTTCTTTCTCATCTATCTCTACTCTCCTGATTACCATGCCAATGCCTTTCATTTTTACCCAATCTTTCCGGGCATCCATCCATCCAATATCAGTCGAATAATAATAACAGCGTTCTTCAATTCGACCGTGTCCTTTTTCTTTGGTCCGGTAATATTGGATCTCGGGATTTTGGAACCCACCTTCTTCTGCATCTGCAAAATACTCTGCTACTTCATGGTGCAAGGTCTCATGGTTACTTTTAAGTGCTACTACGTAGTCCGCCTTTTTTTCTTTTACTATTTTTTCTACTGTTTTTTTCTGGGTGTTCATGGCATCCACCGTAACAATGCAACCTTTAATAAACAGCATGTCTAGCAGCTCCGGTACGGCTGTAATTTCATTGCTCTTTTCTTCTGTTTTTACCTGCCCAAGAACCATTTTGTTGCTGCTGCACCACGCATTCACAATATGTATCGCTTTTTTGTCTTTCTCCGCGGTCCCACAGGCCGTCTTGCCATCTATGGATACAATGGTTCCTTTGCTCATCTCAGTTACATCTTTCATCCACTGGGTAAAGCATTTGGCAAATTGCTTCGGGTCAATTACATCAAATTCCCTCTGATATGTATATTGTGACGGTACGCCGTTAGGCAACTCTATAAATTTCCTTAACCAGTCCTCTCTTGCCCTTGCCCAAATCTCTATTTCTTGCCATTCATTGCAATTACTTATGGCCGCACATACTACGATGAATATAACATCAATCATTTTATGCTTGACTTTCTCATCTTGCCTGGGATCGTAAATGGTTATAAAATAGTCAAAAAATATCCCTTCGTATTTCTCGTCGCTCATACTCACTACCCCCTTTTGGCAGGTTTCTGAGCAATATCATATCTAACAGGGGTCCGTTTGTCTAGTGACTTATCTTCCATATTTGTAATTATTTAACTTCATGCTTTCGCCGTGTCTTCTTGCTCTTCTCAATAAATTCCTTTGTTATTTGGCTTCTTTATAGCGTATAGCACGAAACGACATTTCCCGGGAAATACTCAGGTTATTTAACGAGTTTTTAGCGCCGTTTCTCCATATATTCTTTAATCACAGATGGTAATTGAATTGACCCGTCTTTTTGTTGGAAGTTTTCCAGAAGAGCTGCTACCGTCCTTCCAATGGCCACGCCAGATCCGTTTAACGTATGGACAAATTGGGTTTTCTTATTATTATCCCTATACCTGATGTTAGCTCTCCGGGCCTGGAAATCGCGAAAATTGCTGCATGAAGAAACTTCTCGGTAATCATTGGATGATGGCATCCACACTTCCAGATCATATTTCTTGGCTGCAGCAAAACCCAAATCTCCGGTGCACATGAGGCATACCCGGTAAGGAAGTTCTAAAAGTTGTAGAACTTTTTCTGCGTTGCCCACCAGAGTTTCCAATTCATCAGTTGAACTATCCGGAGTAGTAAACTTAACCAGCTCCACTTTATTAAACTGGTGTTGGCGGATTAAACCACGGGTATCCCTTCCATGGGAGCCTGCTTCTGCTCTAAAACACGCACTATAGGCCACGTAATAAAGAGGGAGGTCAGCTTCATTAATTATTTCTTCTCGGTGCAAATTAGTAATAGGAACTTCTGCGGTAGGAATTAAGTAATAATCGTTTCCTTCCACCTTGTACATATCTTCGGCAAACTTAGGTAGTTGGCCTGTCCCCACCATGCTTTCCCGGTTAACCAAAAAAGGAGGAAAGGTTTCCAGGTAACCGTGTTCTTCTGTGTGAAGATCCAGCATGAAGTTAACCAAGGCTCTCTCCAGGCGTGCTCCCCAATCCCGATAAACCACAAAACGACTACCGCTTATTCGACCGGCTTTTTCAAAGTCTAACACTCGGTTTTCTTCTCCTAGTTCCCAATGCGGCTTGGGATTAAAAGAAAAGCTGGGCGGCTCGCCACATTTTCTAACTATTTGATTATCTTCTTCAGCATCTCCTACCGGCACTTCCGGATCAGGGAGATTGGGTATGCGCAGTTGAATATCTTTCACCTTTTCCTGGTAGTCCCTTAATTTTTCGTCATAATTCTTGATTTTATCGGAAATAAGTCGCATGCGCTCAATTTTTTCCTGATCCTCTTGGCCTTGGGACTTGAGCTTCCCAATTTCCTTGGATACTACGTTACGCTCATGCTTTAGTTCTTCTACTTCTTTTAAGAGCTCTCTTCTTTGACGATCCAAATCAAGCAGGGCATCTAAATCAGCCTCTTCGCCCTTGTTTGACATAGCTTGTTTTATTTTAGTTGCATCTTCACGTATTAACCTCAAATCCAGCAATGTTTGGCACCTCCTTTAACCACAATTCTTCCGAAACTACATCTCTCCCGGGGCTTCAATACCCAAAAGCTCCAATCCATCCTGTATGGCGGTACGTGTGGCCTGAAGTAGCTCTAATCTTGCCTGAAGTATTTCTTTTTCTGCGCCCAGTACTTGGCAGTTATGATAAAAGCGGTTGAATTCCCTGGCCAGATCT
Source organism: Candidatus Pacearchaeota archaeon (assembly GCA_003554465.1). Classification (GTDB taxonomy): domain Archaea; phylum Nanobdellota; class Nanobdellia; order Pacearchaeales; family GW2011-AR1; genus PWGL01. The sequence goes on along the minus strand of PWGL01000028.1, from coordinate 504 downwards.
ACCAAATAGCGTGCTATTATGGAAGGCTTGTGTTGCTCTTTACTTTTAATGACTTTTTGGGACATGAGTGCAAGCTGTTTCAGCAGAGTTTTTTCTTCTTCCTCTTCCCAAGAATACTGCATGTTGTTGGGTGTATCGTCGGATAGACCATTACGAGGTAAATATTCCGGTTTGATTTCAGCTTTTCGCATAATACTACACAACCTGGCGTGAGCGTACTGAACATAAGGTGCGGTATCACCTGAGAAATCCAGCACTTTATCCCAGTCAAAATCTATATCTTTAAGTCGATCGTTGTATAAATCTCCAAATTTAATCGCTCCTATGCCTACGTCGCGTGCTACTTTTTCTTTTTGTTCTTCATTAAGATTTGGGTTTTTTTCTTCAACAATTTGGTAAGCTAAGGAGATGGCTTTTTCAATTACCTCTTTTAACAAGATAATATTTCCTTGTCGGGTAGACATCTTACCATCTTTAAAACGAATTAAGCCAAAAGGTACGTGT
>PWGL01000032.1 GCA_003554465.1 Candidatus Pacearchaeota archaeon | reverse complement strand
TTTTAATTCTTTCTCACCATGTGCAGAAAATATTCCCCTATAAAAGCAACATATTCTTGAATTTTCTCCAAAAAACTTCTTCGCATAGTCTATAACTGGGTGGTTTTTCAAATGCAACAAAACTTTCCCTTTCTTAGATTTCATAGACTTTATATCCATTTTACCAAACCCAAGAGTTTCAAACATAGATTGAATTACATTGAGGTTTGAAGCAATTGTTTTTTGAAACATACCTAATTTCTGAATCATTTCATTTGCCCCATCTTCCCCTGCACCATAACCAAGATTGAACAAATAATCCTCCCCTTTATCATTCCCTATTTTTTGAATCATTTCTGCCATCCCTGAAGAAGGAATCATTATATAATCAATTTTTCCAAACATTTTTGCTCTGCCCTCATTTATTTTTATCTTTTTCTTTAATATGTTCTCTTTCAAAAATGAATTTATTCCCATTTAAACCTCCATTCACAAAGTTTGTCTCCATTGCATAAACATTTATTATGGCTAATTTGGACATTATTTAAATCTCTAAATGTTTTAATATATTCTGCATAAATTTGAGAATAAAATGAGCAAGCAATAGACTTTTTTCCATAAATTTCCTTTGAAGGTGTAATTACTGGGTGTTCTTTAATCTGGAGAATTATCTCTTTTTTGTTTTCTTTGAAACTATGAATTTTTCCAAAACCTGACAATTCTATTAATGCAGGAAGAGTTTGATATTCTTTTTTCAACAACCTTTTCATTTTAGCTATTTCTTTTTTAAAATTTTCTGAAGAAACTCTCCCCATTTTTTTTCCAAGCTTTCTAATATATTTTAAATCATTATCTTCATAAAGTTTCTGTAATAAAAAAGAAAAAGCCCTTGCAGGATACATAGTAAACCTTATATTTTTAAACAGCTGTAACTGGTTGCCCCCACCTATCAACCCTTTTCTTATAACTAAGTCCTCAAAAATATCTTTCATATACTAAAATATAATAAAGAAGAGTATATAAAAATTACTATTCATAATCATTATTTAAAAACTCAAAAAATACTATTGTTCCAGAGGGCTCATAAAAAGTCCTTGAATTTTCCCCTTTAACACCTATTTGTTCAATGACCCCTCTTGAATCTTCACCTGTTCTCGGAACAAACTGCCAATCCTCGCACCAGTCATATTTTGTTGGATTGTAATTTGACCTATCTTTAAATGCTAGCAACATTTTCCCTTCTTCCTTAACTAAACCCGATTGCATATTCAAAATTTTTTCTAAAAACTTATCATTTACATAATCATATAATCCCACACTATAAATTAAATCGTGTTTTCCTAATTTATCTTCTACTTCTTCGGGATTCCTGTCATATTTTAGCGCAAGCTTTACCACATTTTCTTGCAGTAAATTTATTTCTGGGCCTGCACTTCCTTTCCTGCCAACAGTATATTTGCAAGCATCAAGAGCATCTTTATCAAGATCTAAACATGTTAAATCGACGTTTTCTAAACCCTTACCATTCCCTAATAGCTCAGCCCATTCTCTAGCAGAACCAGAAGCTATATTCAAAACACTTAATTCTCCACCTCTTGCATTTAATTCTTCCTCTATAAAACTTCTAACAACATTTTTTCTATTTATTATAGCTCTTGCCAATCTAGAATTTAAAAAATGTGAATCTAAATAAAGTCCTATTCCTGTTGAAGACGGTGCAGAATTGATAGATCCTTCTGAATTATATATTCCTTCCAATGTCACATAATCTCCAGGGTACCCTTTTGGCTTCTCTTTTCCTCTTTTCATAAAAAAACTTTGATCAAAATAGGGTTTTATCCTATCTCTAAATTCTTTTTTTGCTTCTTTCAACTCTTCAGGATTTTCTCCTGCTAAAGATTCTTCTAAAGCCTCACATTTCTTTTCCATATCATTTATACTTCCATCAACTCTTCTTTGAATCCTAGAACTATAAAAACTATCTTCAGCTCTTTCCTTTATTTCTTCCAACTCTCTCACATGCTCAGCTACCTCTTTATCAAAAAAACTTCCTATTGCAGATTTTGTTGATATAACTGACATAAAAATAGTTAGAAAAAAGACTTTTTAAAGATTTTAGTCCTTTAATATATATATATTACCACCACATATAATATAAAAATTATTCAGCTTTATGGATAATTATGCCTTTATTTGATATTTCCATAGGATGAACATCTTCATCATTCTTTGTCTGTCTCATTTTCCTGACAATCAGAGAACGAGAAAATTCGCCACCTAATGCTTCAAAAGTTATTGAAACAACCCCATCACAAACAAATTCGCTTAATGTATCTCTAGAAAGATAATTTCCTTCTTGGCTAGCTTCTCCTACTAAAAAAGTTGTACAATCAAGAGACCTTAATCCTTCAATAAATCTATAAATAAATTTTTTAACCATATAATCACCCACAACAGGTGGAGAAAAAACAACATTATCTGCCACAATATCTTCGACAGCTTTCTCTGAAGGATTTGTATAAATTGGGGCGTTTATAACCAAGGTTGATAATGAATCTATAACCAACCTTTTTATTTTCTCTTTTTTTACTTTCTTTTGTATATTTTTAATTGTCTCTTGAGACAAATCTTCTATTGAAAAAGCCATAATTTCTAATTTTCCTTCTTTTTCTAATTTTTTTAGGTTCCATCCAAATTGTTTTGCTTGTTCTCTAAGATCATCAGCAGTCTGTTCAAAAGTTACATATAAACATTTTTGATTAAAATTCTTCGTACCCCTTACAAGATATTCTAAAGAAAAAATAGTTTTACCAGATCCAGGACCCCCACATATAAGGATTGAGGAATTTTTAGGAACCCCTCCACCTACCAACTCGTCAAACCCCTTTATACCTATCGGAACCCTATTAGAAATTTTCTTTTGTGATTTCTTTTTAGATTTCTTACTTTTCTTCTTACTCATTTTTTACTCTTTTTCTTTTTCTTTTTTGAATTTTTATCTTGAAGAATATCTTCTACAAATTCATCCTCATCTTCTTCAGAATCAGAAATTATATTTAAAGTAACACCCTTATTGTTAATCTCTAAAGGATATGGCTGCCTTATATGGTTAGTCATTCTCATCTTAGCAACCCTCAACGCTCTATCTCCCTCTCCAGCTATTCCTGAAGAGAACAATTCAACCACACTATCAACAAGATACTTAGTAAATTTTATATCCTCTGAAAAGCCTAATCCCCCATTGTCTACTCCTCCAGATTCCCCTGCAATCAAAACACAAACCCCTAAACTTCTCAAAAAAGACAAAAAATCATAAATTTGTTTCCTGATATTGGCTTTACTAGGAAGACTTATGGAAAAAACATTTATAGGATCTAAACAAATTCTCTCTATATCTTCCTCAACTATCATTTTCATGAGTTGTTTCTGCATCTTCTTTATAGGAGTACCGCTAGGCATTTTTAGGATTTTACATTTGCCTTTTTCCTCCAACTTCTCAAAATTCATACCCTGAAGACGGCTTGCCTTGTAAATATGACTTATTTCAGGCTCAAAACTAACATAAAGACCTTTTTGATTAAACCTAGTTGCCCCATTATAGAGAAACTGCAGTAAAAAAGTAGTTTTACCAGAACCCGCGTTACCCATAACTAAATTTAAACTATCTTCCACAAAACCCCCTTGTACTATCTTATCGAAACCAGGTATTCCTGTGGGAATTCTTCCCTCTTTTTTATTTTTCATATATATCTCTCTAAGACCTAACTTATATATTTTTCCATTTATTTAATTTTATATTCTCAACTTCTTTCATAATGCTTTCCGCTTTTTTCTTCTCTTTCTTTGATAAATACCCATATAAATGTTGTATACGACTGTAAATTTTCTTCTTTTCATTAGGATCTTTCTTCTTTTTAATCTCTTTATGAAGATACTTTAATGCATCTTTAGGCTTATCGGTTTCCATCAATTCCTTATTTTTCATATAAGGAACAAGATATGCTAAATAAAGATGAATCAAAACTGCCAATAAAACTAAAACTAAAATAGCCATTATTATATAATCCTGAATAATTGTCTTTTCCTGAACATCCCCTCTTAACCTATCTAGAATAAGTCCTATATCTCCTGTAGTGCTTTTTTCTTCTTTAATTCCTTCAACTAAAAATAAAGCCTTCCCCTCATAAACATCTTCTAGCTTTAGCGAAATATCGTAAAAACCATCTGAATTAATATCTATTTTCCTTTCCTGATCCATGTGAAATGTAAAACCTAAGTCAAAATCAGAAAAGAAAATTCCTGTCCTGTTCCTTTCAGGTAAAACTTTTACAAGTTCAACCTGGTAAATATCGCCCTCAAAATTAAGATTGACAGGTATATTCTTTGATAATTCTAATTCTCTCTCTGAAGCAAAAATAGATATATTTAATGTTGAAATTAAATCTTCATCAAGATCAAAATCCCCCACACCAACAGTGATTAAAGAATTTTTTCCGGTAGGAGGGGAAAAGTAAATAATACCAACAACTAAAAAAAACATAATTAAAATGAAAATTGTTAACCTCCTTTTAAATCCCATAAAGAAATTAAGATATATGCATTTATAAATCTTTTTTATTTATAAAAAAGGATTAAAAACCCATGCCCCTTTAAAAATCCTATGCTAATTTACATAATAATGTTCTTTTTCCTAGGAATAATAGCAGGAACAATAACCGGAATTGTCCCGGGAGTTCATGTAAATACCATAACATTTCTTATCTTAAGTATCTCACCTTTCTTATTATCTCATTTTTCTCCCTTAACAATAACTATTTTCATAGTTTCTCTTGCCATAACTCATACATTCCTAAATTTCATACCCTCTGTTTTTCTAGGAGCTCCAGATACAGATACGGCACTATCGGTCCTACCTGGACACAAACTACTTGATGAAGGAAAAGGTTATGAGGCAATAATCCATTCTCTACATGGAAGCTTAATAGGACTAGTAATAATAATTATATTGACCCCATTATTCATATTTACATTACCTTTAATTTATAATTATGTAGAGTCCTCAATGTTTTATATTCTTATTACTGCCTCAATATTCTTAATATGGAAGGAAGAAAAATCCAGAGGTTTGGCAATAATAGTATTTTTCCTTTCAGGATTTTTAGGTATTGCTTCAGGAGGATTAGATATTAGAAATTCTTTGATGCCTTTATTAGCGGGTCTCTTTGGAGCATCTAGTTTAATAACAGGGATTCTGAAAAAAGAAGATATACCAAAACAAAAAACGGGTGGCATGATAGAAGTTCTAAAAGGAAGCATAAATGAATTTAGATTCAATAAAAATATGAAAAATATTGCTATTGTATCTTCACTTTCTGCACCCTTATGCTGTTTCTTACCTTCCCTAGGTTCGTCCCAGGCAGGAGTTATAGGAAGTAATTTTATAGATGAAGTAAAAGCTAAAGATTTTTTAGTTTTATTGGGGGCTATAAACACAATAGTTGCGGGGCTTGCATTTATAACACTATATTCTATATCTAGAAGTAGGACAGGAGCGGCAGTAGCCATTGAAGAAATAATTCCCTTACTAAACTTGAGTCACCTGATTGTGATAGTAACTGTGATAATTGCATCAGGTATATTTTCTATATTTCTAACCATATACATAGGAAAAAAGGCTTCAGATAATATAAACAGGATTGGTTACAAAAAACTGTCAAAAATAGTCTTAACCTTCTTAGCTATAATTTCTTTATTATTCTCGGGGCCTGCCGGCTTACTAATATTTATAGTGGCAACTGCTACAGGACTTACAGGAATATTATTAGGAATAAAGAGAACTCATTTAATGGGATCTTTGATGATACCTACAATTTTGTTTTACTTCCCTCTCTAAAATAAGTTTTACTAATCTTTAATCTTTTTTTTAATTTGCTTTCCAGAGAAATGGCTAACTATAGAAAAACCTATGGCTACAAAAAACAGTGCTCTTAATCTTAGCAAAAGTGAGAGGGCCATTCCCACCTCTCCTTCACCTTGTAAAATTTTAAAAAGTGATGCCTGCCCTGCCTCTAAAAAACCTAAACCTCCGGGAACAGGAATAAAATTTACAATACCTAAAACAATAATTGTAATAAATACTGTAAGTATAGATGCATCGACACCAAAGCTCAAAAACAAAACTTTAATCTCAATTATTAAAAAGATGAAATAAATAAAATAAAGTAAAAATGCTATGAAAAATCTCATTTTATGATGTTTAAAAAAATCTTCCATTTTTCTTTCAACAACAAAAACAAATTGAACAAATTTATTATATTTCTTACTTTTAAAATTAAAAAGATTAAAAAATGAGGAAAATGAACCTTTCCCTATAATTGTTCTATGGTAAATAAATGATAAAAATATAATTGCAATTAAAAGAACAAAAACAAGGATTAAATTGAAAAGAAATGAAACTGCAGGAATCATTAAAACTATAATTATTAAACCTAATATACCTAGAAATACAGTCCCCGCTAGCTCAACAAATTTATCCATAATCACAGAACTACTTGCATTTTTTAAACTGACACCACATTCTTTATTTAACATATAAACTCTCAGGGGTTCTCCGCCTAACCTGGCAGAAGGAGTGGCATAAGATAGAGAATATCCTGCAAAAGTTTGTTTCAATAATTTAAAAAAACTTATATTTTTGCTTTTATAAGCATTAACAATAACTTGCCATCTTAAGGTGGAAAAAATAAAAAAAGACAGAGATAAAATAAAATACAAAATTAAATAAAAAAAATTTATATTTTCAAGAATTAAATGAAAGGCATCTAAACCCATCCAGTAGATAAAAAACACAAATATAACCAACCCAAAAATTAAAGATATTATAAAATACCTGTCACTTTTTCTTCCTGACTTCTTGCCTTCGTCCTTATTTTTTCCCATATTCTGTTCCAGTATTTATTAAAGACATGGTAAATTCTTTTTTATTCTTTATGTTCAGAAAAATTTAAATAAAACAATATATAAATTATGTTATGGGATTTAATCCAGCGGCTAACTCAGAAGGTGAAAATTGGGATATAAGTGTTTTTTATGATATCCCCATTACAAGCAAAGAAATTGGTTTTTTGGCATTAGGCGATACAATAGTAAAAGTTGATAGGGGTTTAGTTTTAAAATTGAATGGAGAAGACACCTTCCCAATATTGCCTTCTGACATATCTAAAAAAGAAAAATATAAATTGGTAGGGAAAAATGAGAGATTAGGTACAAAGATTGAGGAAGCTGAAGAGTATTATAAAAATCTATAAAAACAAAAATACAGAGAAAAAATTAGAACCATTCTTGTAAATTTTCTTGCTTCTCCTTATCTCTACCAAAAATCCCCTCTATATAGCCTTTTGTTAAATCTAAAGATTGTTTAATGTAAGGGGGTATATCATATTTTTCTGCAAGTTGAATAGCCGGCTCTAAATACTTAACTATAGATCCCTCTGAAATTGTAAAAATTAAGTTATTTCCACACTTAAGGCACTGGCCTTTCAGAGGCGGTCTTCTATATTTACTATTACATTTGCCACACCTAAACTGTTGGTGAGAAAACTTCCTCAAATTACCTCTAATATCCCTAATAAAATGTCTATCAATTATTAATCTAGCAACATCTCCTACTTCTACAGACCTAATACTTTCTGCCACCTCCATTTGCTTCTGAACCTTTTCTTGCATAGTGTTCAATTTTTTATAATTAGAGCATAAAACCCCTGAGTTTATATCTCCTACCTCATACTCATAAAGGATATTTTTAAATGCCTTATTGCTCCCGAGTCTATCACCTATTTGGTCTAACTCAATTTCACCTGTATCTTTCTTTTCCATACCTAACTTATATAACTCTAAAGGTAATTCTTTCTGAGCATCGAATTCAAAAATCATATCATCAACCTCTCCTGCCCTAACTCTTGTATTTAAAACTAAAGGCGCATCCTGCGTCCCCCCTCTATGAGCAGGTAAAAACTTTTTACTAAAATTCAACAATAAATCTAATAATAATATAACACTAATTTCATCCCCATCGCAATTTTTAACTAAAATATCGTTAGAGAAAAAATTGTGGTCTCCTTCTACATTAAAACAAAAGTTTTTATCAGTTTCTACTTCTTTAACCCCTATAACCTGAGGATAAATATAATTTTCATCAAAATCTATTTTCATGCCCCTACCATCTCTTTCTATCAATTTATATAAAATACATTTTTTCCTTTCTGAAAGGAAACCTATTTTTTCAAACTTATTTATAAAATCGCAAGGTATTATAATCTTGGTAATTTCTAATTCGGGAACTTCTTTATTTTTCTTTAAATAAAAATCTTCAACTATATTGTCCGTTTTTTTCTTATATTTATAAAATTTAGTAAAAATTCCAAATCTAGATAAAACAAAACTTAAATCATGTTTAAGACCCTCTGAAATAATATCACATGTAACTCTTCTATCAGTTATAGAAAATGAACCGTTGCCTTCAAAATATCCCCTTAATAACGCGGCGATTTTTTCTTTTTTCAAATTTAAAAATAAGGAAGGTATTCTTTTTTCCTTAGCGCTAGATCCAATTTTTAGATAATTATTAAAAATCTCATAAATAATTCTTGAAGAAAATGTTACATGATCTATACTGTCTTCTGATGGATCTAAATTAAAATATTTTTTAAAAGCCTTTTTCACCCTATCTCTCATTTCCTCATTACCCGCAATAGAAATCTGATAAACTCCTTTACTAGATGTGTTTTTTCTTGTAAATCCTCCCGCAATATACAACCCAATAATCTCTAAAAGATTTTTATCTAAGGAAATTCTGGTAGGAAGAGGGATATTATCTCTTTTTATAGTTATCTTAGATTCTAAAGGTAATTCTCTAAGAGTTTTATTGTTTTTTCTTAAAACCTGTATTATTTCTTTTATAGGGTAACTATCTCTTTGATAAAAATTGCTACTTTTATCTAGTTCTGTAAAATTTTTTAGAAAACTGTTAACATTTTTTACCATAACATCTTTTCTATCTTTAAAAATTTCTGGCAAAAATATTTCATCAATATCTTTCTCCTCTATATTTTTCTTATATGAGACAGTTAATTTATCTCCTAAATTCAAATCTCTTACATTTTTAATATCTTTCCCCTTCAGATAAACTTTGTGATTTCCAGTCAATTTGATTTCTCTACCATCTTCTAAAGAAACATTGAATAATTTTCTAGGCTCGTGCTTTGTTACCTCTTTAATTTTAGCCACTCCCGGATTGCTAAATGTTTTTGAATCTATTTCTTTCTTTAATGTTCCAAAATTATCTGCCTTTTCTTTTGGATCTTCATTCTCTATAAAATCTCCTATCTTACTTATCTGCCACACCCCGTCTTTTTTAACAGGAACATAATTCTCATAAGCTAAACAATCACGCCTACATGCTGCATGAATATAAGGGCTTGCCAATAATCCCTGAGTTTTACTAAAACCTATGATTCTGGCAGCTGTACCTGCACAATTATGAGGTGCAATTGCGGCCATATAATGTCCTATTAAGTCTTCCTTGCTATTAATATTATAAAAACTATCCATACCATAAAATCTTTTTAATAACACATCTATGAAATTGGCTACCCTCATAAAAACTTCATCTGCTCCTTGTTCGCTTGCGTCAGGACACGAAGGTAAAACAATGTCATGAGGTAATATTTCCAAAACCTGTTCATTACTCTTAAGTTCATTACCATTAATATCTCTCTTATACCCCAACTCTCTTAACTTAGCAATAGATGTTCCAATCTCTCTAGGTTTAAAATGAGTAAGGGGAAGTTCCGTAGCATCATACCTTATTGTCCCATCTTTATTAACTTGTAAATCCATCTTAGCCCTAATTATCCCCTTTGCCAAATGTTCAACAACGTGATCTTCATTACTAGTGCCTTTAACACCTTTTACTAGCTTGGGAATTTCAGCAGGTAATAAATCCAGAATATCTACAGATTTTTTAAAATACTCTTTAATATCTATATCTCTCCTTGAGTAATTTCCGATATTACCATGTTCAGGACAATTATCTTCTTCTTTTTCCTCACCACACCTAAAGCAATAATTAATCCTCTTAGTATCCCCTCCACAATCACATTTTTTATATACTGTTTTTTTATCACATTCCTTACACTGAAAAAGGGGAAAATCAGAATTGACAAAACCTTTTTCAACAGCTTCTGTAACACTCCTCATTTTTCCACCCTGACTTCCTACAGGAAATAAAACATTGGGAGATCCTTGCAATTTTCTCAATTTAGCTTTTTCAGGCCTCCCCATCCTAGACCCTATAAAAGTTCCTGCTTTATCTTTAATTTTGTAATCGCTCAAGATATTAATTATTTTCAAAACATCCTCTTTATCTGAGATATCTTTTGCTATCTCTTCAACCTCTTCTTCTAAATTTTCACCTTTCAAATTCAAATTAGAAAAAAATCCCTGGGTGTTATATTTATTTACAACAACATTTTCAGTAACAACTTCATGAGGAACACCTAAAACTTCTAGTGCTCTTTTTCCTTTTGAAAACCTTTCTTTTTCTTCGTTATTAAAAGGTAGAATCAACTTTTCCTCATATCTAGAATGAGAAATCCAATCTAGTAATGCCATTAAATCTTCAAAATTTATTTGAGTCCAATAAAATATAAAATTGGGATGTAAATTAACACCATATTTATTACTTACCTCCTTAGCTTTTTCAAAACTAACATCATAAATATTTTCTATATTAACCTCCTCGTCTGAAAAATTTTTCAATTCTTGATACCACTCTTGCTCACAATAACCAGATGGCATTAAAACATGATTTCTTTCTGAAAAATCACCATAAGGGATTAACATATCTCCTAAATAAATTATTTCCTCTACAGAATCGCTCACATTTCTTGCTTCTTCCTCATTATTTAATTTCCTAATACTGCCATTTTTTAACTTAACTATTGGTCCTTCAATAGTATCTACTGGAGCCATTGCGGCACCTTTAGTTGGAAGTTCTATCTTTAATTGAGTGCCAGTGGCAATAAATCCCTGTGTCATAACCATTGTTGAAGGGTGCATCCCTAGACAAGAAAAACCAGTATTTCTAGCTCTCCCATACCTTAATCTAAAATTTCCACTTCTCCCGGGATGTCCTAAAACAGGTCTTCCTCCTACAAGATCCTTAATATAAGTTGGTTTACCACCCCCATCTGCACCTTTTTCTTTCTTCTTATTTTTAAGTTCTACATATTTCTCAAGCCAATCCCAATCTTTTAATACAAAACCTTTTTCTTTCAAATAATTTATTCTCTTCAAAATTTTTGGAGCTTTTTGGGCCATACCTTCTGCAAAAGCAAGACAAAAACCACTCCTAATAAAATCTGTCTCTATTCTATCTAAACCTTTATAATTACTAACTTCTTTTTTAGTTGAAGGATCTCCTGCAATCTGAATTGGCATATTCTTAGCTAAAAACTCCGACTCTTCATCTGTGGGTTTATATTGTAAATTTGTTATTCTGTCATGATAGTCATTAATTTCTGTTACAACTCTTTTAACCTCTTCATCTGTGGGATCATATCTGGCATAACCAAATCTTTCCCTTAAATAATCTACAATAACTTGTGAAAAAGAAGCTGCCGTACCTCCTGCAGAACGTATGGGCCCTGAAAAATATGCCGCAAAAAAATCTTTGCCTTCTTTAGTCTTCTTAATAGTTATCCCTGTAAATCCTTCTATAGGTGAAGAAACAACACCCAATGTTATATAAGCTAAACCCACCCTTATACCTGCCTCGATACTTTCTTTTACATCCTTAAACTTGCAAAATTTTTCTTTTGCCACCTCTTCAGATATTGTTAGCGTTACTACAGGATCTAAACTACCATGTTCTTTTTCCAAACTTATAATTCTATTGATGAAAATCTTATTATTTAATTGAGGATATAAACTTTCGACTAATCCTGCTACTTTTGCTGCTAAGGTTGTAGCTACAGGAGACTCGACCTTATCTATAGGGTCTAAGCCTTTTTTTCTTGCTGCATTGGCTACATCGTAACAACTCTTAGTTTCGTCACTTACTCTTTTAAAATAACTATCAATTTTCATTTTTAACCTCACTATAAGTTTTATGTGATTCTTCATCTGAAAAATCTATAATTTTCATATTCCTATCTTTCAAATTTAAAACTGGCACTTTACAAGGATCAGGTTGATTTCCTACTTTTTCTTCAAAAGGTGTCTGTCTCTGCCAGCAGCTATTGCAAACAATCATTATGTTATTAAATTCATCAATTTGTGGCTTATGAAAATCAGCAGTTGTTATAACATCAGGAATCTCACTTATAATTAAATGATCTTTCTCATGAGGAATATAATCTACATCACCATGGATAGGTCCTAAATGTCTTCTCCTCAATAGCTCTTTAACAACTATTGATGGAGTACTATGAGCATCCCCCATCTTTAAAGATCCCATATTACTAATCATATCATTCATAGAAGATCCATGAAACTGTAAGATTTTGAAAGTTTTATCATTCTCAAAAATTTCTATCATGCAAGGATTGCTAGCCATAAGAACGTTATCTAAATCATATAAAGGTTTGGCATACTCTTCACTTATAGGTGGTTGTGGTTGTCCAAGCCATACAGCGTCGTGATTACCTGGTATGATTATTATTTTAACATCTTTCCTGATTTTTTTTAAATGACTTGCCACTTTCTCATACTGTTTATAAATATCATCTATATTCAATAACTCATCCTGTTCTGGAAAAATCCCTACCCCGTCAACAGAATCCCCATTTATCAATAAATAATCTATTTCTTTTGCAATTTTCTTCTGCTCTTCATTGCCAACTTCCCCGTTTATCCATTTTATAAACTTTTCAAAATTTTTCTCCAGCATATGTGTAGACCCAATATGAATATCTGCTATAAACGCGACCCTACTATCACTATCTAAACTCTTCTTCTCACCTAATGTGGCTTCTGGATAAACTAAGTCGTTAGCAAAAATAATCTCATTGTCACCATAACCCCTAATCCCTATTATATCATCAGGTAAAATATTTTCTGCTTTCTTATACAAATCCTCTTTATCTTTATTGAATAAGACCCTGACTTTTCCTGTTAAATCCTCTACCTCTAATAAAATATTATCATTTTTAGTTTTTCTTTTACTATAAACACTACAAATAACAGAACAACCATTTCTTTTGCTTGCCAATTTATCTATTGAAGTTAAACTTGAAAGTTCATTTCTATTCCTTAAAACCCTTTTTATAACTGAAAATCTATTTCTATGATGATTAATAAAATGTTTTGTTTCTATTTTTCTACTAATCTTAGGAACTAACTGTAAAACCCTTAAATTGCCTAAATTATTTGTAACTTCATCAACACTTTCCTCATCTGTCTCTCTTTCTTCGGCAGCCTGTTCATTACCTAAATTAACTTCTTCCTCTTTATTTATACTATTTGATTCTCTTTCAGATCTATTTTCAAAACCTTTCTTATTTTTAACTTCCAACTCCTCAGAAATTTCTAAAGATAAATTAAGATTTATCTTCATCTTTTTCAATATTTCCTTGTCACCTATCAAATCTTTAATTTTATCTGCATTTTTATCTAAGACAGTTTTAGTTATAAATCTTTCATTAAGATTTGAAATCTTCTCGACAATTCTTTTTGCTGTATCCTCCTCCAAATCATTAAACATCTCCCCAGTCTCCGTATCTAAGAGTATGCCTTTCTCTAAACAAAACTTCAAAATATTTTTATTCATAAATCAAGAGATTCTGTAAGAATTTTTTTTACTTTATTCTCAACTTTTTTAGGAATAGATAACTTAATTTCCCTCGTCCTACCATGTCTACCTTTACTAATAACTCTAGCATTGACCAACCCTAACATATCTATTTCAGCAACAATATCACTTACTCTTCTTTGAGTTAAAGCATCAGTATTAGTTTTCCTTGAGAGTGAGTAATAGCGATTATACACATCACCTGTGAAAAATTTTCCACTTCCTTCTTCAGATAATTTAATTATAGATAATAACACAATCCTAAATTGTTTAGGGGCAGACTCAACTACTTCTAAAATTTTATCTTTATCTATTTTTTCATTAGACTGGTCTACATGCTCTAATTTTACTTTTTTATTGCCTTCTCTTTCAGCCAGCTCCGCGGCAACCCTTAATAAATCTAAAGCTCTACGAGCATCTCCATGCTCTCTAGCAGCATAAGCAGCACATTTTGAAATAACTCCTTCTTCTAAAACATTATCTTTAAAAGATTTATCAGCTCTTTTCTTTAGAATATCTTGTAACTGTATAGCATTGTAAGGGGGAAAAACAATTTCTTCCTCAGATAATGAACTCCTAACCCTAGGATCTAAAGAATCTAAAAAATTTAACTCATTACTAATCCCTATAATAGTTAATTGTGTTTTTGATAACTCAGAATTTAATCTTGTTAAATTATATAAAAAACCATCTGATATTTTTTTAACTATTTGATCTATCTCATCTAAAATAATAATTATTAATTTTTCTTCCTCCTCAATCTTTTCTATAAATTTTGAATATACTTTATCAGTTGGCAGTCCTGTAGAAGGAACTGAACCCCCAAATTTTCTAATAAGCTCTGCTAAAATTCTATATTCAGTATCTGCAACTTTTCTTAATTTGCAATTTAAATATTCTATTTTTAAAGGTAAATTTTTATTCTTAATTCTCTCTTCTATTTCATTCCTAACATAATGAGTTGAAAGAGTTTTACCTGTATTATGAGAAATAAAACCATTAGCTATAAAATTATGATTTTTAGGCATAGTTAAATCATAAACAGTCGGATCATAAACTTCTTCAATTTTTTCAATTTTAACTTTTAAGTAATTCTCATCATAAATGGGCATCTTATTTTTATACTTTTGTAGGAGATTTTTCATCCTTCTTTGTTTCTCACCTAAAAAACCAATTTTATAATAAAATTTATGAAGGTTTTCTTGTCCATTAATATGTAACCCATATATATTAAAAATTTTATCATTTGATTTGGTGGGTTTTTTCTTAACCTTGCTACTAATACCAAAATTATTTAATATTAAATTTACACCTTGTAAAAGATTTTTTGATTTAGAAAACAATTCTATTTGATAGGTGTTTTTATCGACATAGCCATCAGCTGTAAACAACCCTTTTACAAATTCAGATTGGCATTCTAAATTAGAATTGAAAACAACTTTAGGGACAATTACATTTCCGGACTTAAATCCAAAAGGAATTTCATAACTATTTAAGTTTTGACAAGCTTGTTGAGAAATCATTTTTAAATGAGGACACTTTGAATCTGGAGAAACTTGGACAACTTTATCATTATATAATTTCTGTAAATCTTCTTTTACCAAATCGAGTAAAAATTCATCAGAAGCAAAAAACTTTAACCCTTGTCTATCACTATTATATCCACAACTTTTAGAATCATTCACTAATTTTTTCTTTCCATTTAAACTGCCACCCCCTATCATAAAACCCAAAACTCTTGCCAATCTTTTTGTAAGTTTATTCTCAGATATGTTTGGCATATTATAAGAAAATAAAATTTCTTCATCTTCAACTAATTGATCAGCTTTTGACCATTCAAAATTACTTTTTAATAAAGGATGGTCTTTAGTGACAATTATTTCTTGGCCATTATCTAAAGTAATTTTTAACAACATATCATTGTTAACATATTCTAAAAATATGGGTTTTTCCCATTCATATCTTTTTTTATCTAAATTGAAAGAAAGAATTTTAAGATTTTTATTTTTTAAATTTTTTATAGGTATATACCCTTTTTCTGAAAAAACTAAAGTTTCCCCAGATATACAACCAGTTTGCCCATAAATAAATAAATTACTACTTCTCTCACCTCTTAAGACAGGTGCAAGTATACCTGCTAACTGATCAATTTGCTTGTCCCTATGAGGAATATTTTCGGGTTTATAATTAACCTGTAATATTTTTTTATCTTCAAAAATATTATTTTGTGAATAAGCGTCAAAAATTTGGTCTATTCTTTTCATTTTTTTTATAAAAATTATTTAGTATATGATAAAAAAATTATATCTTTATAAATTTTTATGTCATTTAAAGTATATGTCACACCAGCATTTCCTATGGAGATTAAAAAATAGTGTCTATATGCCCTAAAAGTGCTAAATTTATCATCACTATATAATTAATAAACATAAA
>PWGL01000095.1 GCA_003554465.1 Candidatus Pacearchaeota archaeon | reverse complement strand
TTCCCCGGGCTTAATCTCACCGGCTTTAGCCATAAGCTGGGGAACACTATGATCTTTGGTCTGAAAAGCTATTTTGCCGCCGTTAAAATAATATAAACGGGAATCACCGATATGCGCCCAGACAGCCGACCGGGAATCAGTAATTAAAATAACCAGCGTAGTTTTCAGTGAAAAAAACTTATAATCACTTCCTTTGTTTTGTTTCACATAATCCCGGGCATGCTGCAGATACTGGTGGATGTGGTTTGATGTCATGCCCGGCTCTTTTTTAAAAGACCTTAAAATGCCTTCAACGGCATACTTTGATGCCAATTCCCCGCCGGTATGACCGCCAAGGCCGTCTGCTAAAACATAACACGTATAACGCCCTGATTTCCTAGTTGAACAATAATCCTCATTTTTCTTACGCCCGCCTTTTTGGGAAAGAACTGCTCTTTTTATCCGCATCCCGTCACTCCATTCTCACCTCAAATGTTTCTTTTGGATCACCAAGATAAAACCTGCCGCCCGGTTTTAAGTGATAAGTACTTCCCGGTTCCAGACGGTTGTTTGCTGAGAGATATGTGCCGTTTGAAGAAGAATCCTCCAAAGCAAACTGCTGGGTGTTGCTGTCGTAATAAACCGCAAGGTGTTTACGACTTATCTCTTGATTATCCTGGGGATAAACCAGATGTGAAAGACGGGGATCCCGACCAATAACCACCTGCCCCTTATCCAGATCAATTTTATTGCCGACAAAATAGCCTGATATGCCAACTAATACAGGTTTCGGAGAAGATGATGCACCGGCAGCAGAGAGTTCTGATCCCGATTCGGAGGAAGGTTTATCTTTTGGATATTGTGCCCTGGTCACGGGGAGGGGTTTTTCGTTTGAGTGTTCAATCCCCGCCTCAGGTTTTTCAGGTTTTGGCTCAACAGGGCTAACCGGTGTTTTCTTAACGTTAAAACTCTGGGAGTGTTCTACTCTTTTCTTTTTCCGGCCCCGGGCCACAATGACAATAATAATAACAACCAATAAAACTGCCGCTCCTATGCCTCCATATAACAAATACTCTGAATCAAGAAATTCTTCTGTTACAGCAGAACTTTCAGCTTCCAGGTATGTAATTCCGCGTCGATCCAGCATATCAGTAAGATAATCTATAATTACAGCACCGTTTATATCATCGTTATCAAGCATAACATAGTTGTTAATACCGACAACCTGGCCTTCCCTGGTTAGCAGAGGACTGCCTGAATTACCGCCGGTTACTTTAGCATCTGTTTCATAAACATCCGCATCATTCCATGTTGTTTTTTCTTTAATGGCACCTCTGCTTATCACAATATCATCCGGGTATGCACTGACAAGGTCTTCTACATCTTCATCAGGAAAACCAACCGTATTAACTTCATCGCCCACGGAAACAGTTTCACTGTCCGCAATTTCTAAGGCTTCGTAACCGTAAAGCATGTGACCGGGATCCACTCTCAGCAAAGCTATGCCGGTTTCGGGTAATGATATATACACTTCTGCCGGGATCCGGTCATCACGGGAAGTCCAAATGTAAACCAGCAATGTATGGTTTTCAGGAATTCCGTAATATACGGGATTGATATTATGCCAGGCAGTTGCAATATACTCAAAAGGCTCATCTTCACCGATCACAAAGCCCGACCCAAACCCCAGGCTTTCACCGTCAATAGTTTCCACATAAACACAGACAACCCCATCCCTGGCCTTATCCACATCTTGCGCATCCGTTAAGGAAACATGGCTTATCACCATAACAAATATCGCTGCTATAAATAATTTTAATATGTTTCCTGCCGGTATTTTCACAAAGAACCCCCCTCTGTTTTTTGCTACTTAAAACAATAAAGAGTTATTACTGTAACGTTATCCTGGTATTCAATTTTTTTTGAAATTGCTTCATTAACTAATATCTCAGCCGCATTATCCGGCTTTTCATCCAAAATAAGTTTTATTTCTTTTTCAGAAAGTGCGTTATACAGTCCATCACTGCATATCATAATTATGTCATCCGCCATTAACGGAAACGGTTTTTCATTATAATCTGTTTCGGGCAACTCTATAAGGCCAAGGTAGCTGGTTAGATAATCTTTTTCAGGATGGGAAACTACTTCCTCCGGTGATATTAATCCTTTCTCAGCCTCTTCTTTCAAATGATTTTCATAAACATGATCTTTGGTTAACTGCGTTAATTCACCTTCTCTGAAAAGGTATATCCGGCTGTCCCCCGCAGAAACCCAGTATAGATTACTATCATGCACCAGTGCTGCGCTTAATGTAGTGCCCACATCATAAGTAACACCATCCTGAAAAGCCAAGTCAAAAACCGCAATATTGGCCACTGTCAAAGAACTTAACAGTGCTTCCTGAACTAACAGGTTACTGCTAAACTCAAAATATTTAGTAAAAAAAGTCTTAACAGCAGCACTGCTGGCCTCCTGCCCCATAGACAATCCACCCATGCCGTCAGCAACCACAGCTAAGATTCCGGCCTGTTTTACCTGCTTCTTATCATCAATATTAGAGACGGCAAAACTGTCTTCCTGATTTTCCCTTTGCCCAATATGCTGAAAATTCGATGCATAGGTTTTCAAATTTTTTGACTTCAAGAACTTCAGCTTCTTTCTTATTTTTAATTAAGCAACCGCACAAAAAACCCTGACAAAACTCAAAATATGCCACGTAACAGAAGACGGCAGGTATTAAATAACCCGTAGCGCAATCAGTTATTGTCTTACTATATTTATTCTTTATTTACTAACTATTTCCTGCATTTTCTTTCATTTAAACTAACAAATCAACAGGTTTTTTAACTTATATGGAAACACTATCCAGTTTATTGACTATATATCTCTACTGCTGGTAGGAACAAAGAGTTTAATTGTTGATTTTATTCACCTTTTAATCAGTTATATAATTACTGCAATACTGCGTTATGTTTCAGCGGTTTTTGGCAATTTTAGTGTTATATCTATATAGAAATTTTTTAATTATTTGATTTCGGATACCAAGATTTCAGATTTCAGATTTAAAGCCGGGCGAACGCCGCCGTCGGCAAGGGAAGCGTCGGTGTTGCTGAGACTGCCGTCGGAGTAGACGTAGCGCACATCGCTGGCAAAGGCGACAGTAGGAGAACGTGTCCAATATAACCACATATTTCCACCTGTCAGTTCTGATTGATGCCCTTCTAATAATGCCGCTCTGCTACTTGCATTCGCAAAAAACCCCCAGTCAGAACCAATTATATGTGTTAATAAATGCTCTTTATCACCTAATTCTGTAGTTGATGGTATAAATACTTTATCTTTAGTTTCATAAAATGCGCCGGTTTTCCAGTCCTTGTTAGGCAGTATTGTGGTCAAAATGGCACTTTTAAACTCAGAACTCATTGCATCATAAAAAGTGTGGCTGTAGTTGTTATTATCGCTGCCGGTATAATATGAACCGTTTAAGAATTTTCTTATACCGTATTTGGCATTCGGCTTACCACTATCACCCCAGTGATTACGTCCCCTTTCGCCCCACCATTTTTTGCTGTTATCAAAAGGAAAACAGCCAATCAGCTCTTCTGAAAGCAAGGTTACATGTGAACTGATGCCGGTATAGTGGTCTTTTGCTACTATTATCCAGATTACCGGTTTAATTACGCCTGTACCTGAATATGGGACGCCGTCCCAATTAGCAGGCCCTGTGCGGTGTTCCCCCTGCCAGGTATTATCCACGATCCGGTCACCTATATTCAGTGTATATAAAGGTATGTTGCCGTTTTGATTGTCAATTATGTATTGTTTTTCTTTGATAGCTTTTTCATGATCTGAGTCATTTCTGTGCTGTGGTTTAT
>PWGL01000111.1 GCA_003554465.1 Candidatus Pacearchaeota archaeon | reverse complement strand
TTTGGAGTGTGGTTCAAATCTTCAGATTGTTTACTAATAGGAGTATTAAATGAAATAGAGTCAGAGCTTTCTTTCTTTTCTTTCTTAAATGGATATAATTTATCCGTATCAACAGTTTCATTTTGATTGTAAATATCGCCAAATAAGCTAGGTTCCTTTTCAAATAACGGATTTCCTATCTCCGATCTAGTACTTTGTTTTTTATACAGATCTTTACTAATATCTTCCATCCTATCTAAAAAGTTTTTACTCCCTTTTAAATTATTCACAGCCATTTTGAAAAAATTCTTGAATTTGCCAGCAACTTCATCTAAAGTTATATCACTATCAGTGTCATTCAAATCAGGCTCTACCGTTGTTGTTGAAATATTTTTAGTTTCTTTTCTGGTGTCTGACATGAAATGATTTCCAGGAAAATGTTAGGAACCATCTGAAATTTTAGACTCAGTATCATTTCTGACACTTTGTTGATCTACCATATTTTGCGGTGATTGACTTACTTGGCCTAAATCCATTGAGGGGATGCTACTAAGTTGCCTTCCAATATCATTTGTACCTAACTTTTTTAAATATGCCTCAATTTCATCTAAACTTATATCGTAATCTTGTTTTTTCGATAGAGTATCAGTAGCTTTTTCTAAAGGTTCGGTTCTAGAGACAGCTTCTTCATCTTTTGAAGGTTCATCTGATACTAGGTTGTCATTATCAAATGAAGTGTGTTTGACTTCATTCTCTTCCAGCCGATCATATGCATAATTGCAACCTATATCACCTTTTGTCTCATAGTTTTCATTCAACTGTTCATTTTTTCGTGATAAATTGGTAATTGGAATTGAATGGCCGATATCATTCTCTGTTATTGCAGCACTGCTCTTTTGGTTAAATTCGGTTTTATCTGCTTGAACCTTGTAATTACCTATCTCCTTATCTGACCTTATATTTGGATTCTCACTAGTTAACATATCTTTAGCAACCTGCTGAACACCCTCATTCTTATCAATCATATCATTACCTATTTCATTATTTCCAGATATTCCAGCGTGTTCTGATTTCAAACTTGAAAGGCTCTTTTCAAGGTTTTCATTATCTGACCCAAGTAAGCTTTTTCCTATTATACCACTATCATTTCGATTTTCAATAGAATCAATTTCATCCAAATCATCAAGGAATGTAGGAGTCGATGAGATATTCTTATTATTCTCTTCAGTTAAATTTTGATTGTTATTACTCTCACTTAATTCATTACCCGAAGCTATTTTATTTATACCTTCAATATCCCCACTTTCCCATGAAAGTTGATTGATACCAATCTTTTTATCATCAATCTTCCTATTTTTACCATTTGACGATTCTACCATGATATTAATCCTCTGTGGTTTAATTAAATCAAAATAAGTACATCTGGACCTTAATTATTGATGACAATATTTTGATTAAATTCATATAAATGTTCTGTTATCTAGATAAATATTTAAAAACTCAGCCAACCTCTGATATTTTCAATTAAATTTGCAAAAAAACCATTTTCATTATTTTCTTTTTCATCATAATGTGCTTTCTCTTGGCTAATATCATCAATATCATCATCTGAGTTTTGGTTCTTTGATGATGCTTCATAATAATTAAGTTTACCAGATTCCAGCCTCACTCTTTCAGAATAAAAATTATACTTGTTGCCGCGGGTATCTGTAGCTATAGCCTTTGTAGCAGGGATGATTAGATCACCTGATTCTGTAATTTTAACAGAATATTGTAATGTATCTGTTTCTTCAGGTTGAATTACACGGTTCAATTCAGTTTCACCATTTACAAGCTCAAAGAATTCAGGGATTTGCTCTTCTATATTAACATTTGCTGCTCGATTACCGCTATTCATGACCTCTAATTTTATGTCTATTATATCCCCAACATCTACATTAGTTTCTGAAACTATCTTCTTAATATCAATCTGGGGCCCATAGATAGTAATTTCAATATCTTCTGTTACCTTTTTATAAGTCACACCAAGATGAGTTAAATATAGTTCAAAACTTGGTAAAATGAAGTCCCCAGGTTCAAGTGACCTTAATGAATAGCTTATAGAATATTTTTGATTCGGCCTTAGTTCAATATCCCATGATATATCTTTATCAGGATCATAAACAAAGTTTGATGGATGAGAGGCAACAACTTCGACATCCTTGAAATGAATATCTTTTAAATTTTTAATGTCTATATCTATATATAGTCGTTCATCCAAGTGTACTGAACTACCTGATGCTACACTAAAATCAACTGTTGAATTAATCCAGCTATCCTTTCTAATTTCAAGATCTTCTTTTTCTTCTTCTTCTAGTTCAAAAAACTCAAATTCGGCATAAGGAGATGTTATGTTAAGTCCTGTAACTATTTTAGTCACATTCAGTTCAAATCTATCTTTGAAGGTTATATTATTTTTTTTTTCAGGGTTGTTTTTAGAAAGTATACCGTTCCAGCTATTGCCCTGGTCGTCCTCAACCAAAACAATAACATAATCTTCATTCGAATACTTCTTTATAGGTTCGGAGAATTCTAGTGCCCTAATTGAAAAATTATATATTTCATTCACTTCACCCCAATATAACTTAAACTCATCTATCTTGACCCATTCAGGTTCAACATTATCTTCGTCTTCAGCATGCACTGGACTTGTTAGAACTATAAATAAGAAGCAGAAAATCAAAACACTTGACCTTAACAAAGATTTATTGTCCATTAGACGACCTTCCATGAAATAATTTAGTTGTACCAAACATTTAAAGTATTTTATACAATAAATAAGTTTATGTTTATATTAAACATATTAAATGATAAACTATTTAAATCACTAACATGCACTATATTTAAAATAAAATGATCTCGAGGTAATCTTATGACACAAGAGCAAGGTATTGCTAAGGTCGAATTGAACTATATTACAAAAGCTGTAATGATGGGAAACAGTTTATACTAAAATGATTGGCAGAAAGGTGTTATGTATCTTACTAACATGAATCTGTGGTTTTCTATGGGTGAGAAAGGATGGTCTACTATTCCATTAAAAAACATTACCATGATTGGACGAGAGGTTCCAGATGCTTTAAAAATGAAAGCACAAAAGGCTACTGGAACAAATAATGTTCTGATTGTTGACTATATTCATCCATCAAGTGTAAGCCAACAATCTAGTGCAGCTTCTATAGCCCTACTTGCAGGAAGTGAACCTGTGATAAATTCACTCAAAGCATACTTAATGCCACTATGTGGTCAAGTATCCAAGAAACGGACTATTTCGGAAGTTGATAAGAAATTAATGTATATGTTCTATACCGGTGTAACAGAATTTGATAAAATCAATTTCTTAGTAGGTGTAGATATCAGTACTTTAGAGGAAAGTTTTGAGAACCTTAAAGAAAATGAGTTATGTGATAGTTCTAAGAGCCTTACAACTAAGGGTATGTCACAACTCAAAAAAATGATGGCATAAATATTTACGTTAAAGTATAAAAGTACATAGTGAAGCAATTATCCAAATTAAAACATAAAACAATAACATAAGTAAACTACGAGGAAGTACTATATGAAAGAAGAGCTATCAAGTATTTTTTTGGAATCTTTATTAGAACTAGAAGGAGAACATATCCGTGTTCTTACCATTAGATCAGAATATCGTGGTATGTGCAAACAAATTGATCCTGTGGACTATAGTTTATTGTTAAAAGAAGTTGTTGAAAAAAGAGACGATGGATGGGTGGAAATAAGTAATCTTATGTTCATTCCAGGTACAGCAATTATAACAGCATATATAGATACAGCATATCCATTTGATACACATGAATCACTTATTTTATCTGTAAAAGATGGTGAATTAAATGATTATGGAGTACATGGTGAAAAAGA
>PWGL01000125.1 GCA_003554465.1 Candidatus Pacearchaeota archaeon | reverse complement strand
TTTTTAATTTCTTCTTTGATTGTTTTCATAACACAACCTTTTTCATCCAACTTAATTTTCGCCTGGCCCGAAAAACCAAAAGCAATTATTTCTACTTTTTTAGTTATATTTCCTTCCCCCAAAATTTTTCCAGGAACAACAACTTTCTCCCCACTTTTTACCATTTCATCTACTTGCCCTAAATTAATTCTCCCGCTAATTCTTTTAGGTCTTGATAACAAAGAGGCAACTTCTAGCCAGCCATCATTTTTCTTTGCCATTTTTATAGTTTGAGCTAATATAGGATTATTCTTTCTATCTGCCTGTTCCTCGATTTTTGTTTTTGACTTCATTCTTCAAATAATTTTTTCTATTTTTTATATTGTGAAACCTACAAGACAAAAGGGGAATAGAAGCCATGAATATAATGACTCCTGCTCTCGCCTGATGACTTGCAGGGTTCATACCTACTAAGGTATGATAAACTGTATATTGATTTATGTAAAAAAGGGTTTATAAAGTTTAGTGTGAGATAAAATAAGTATTTTTAAGCTATATAAAAGCGAGATAAAATTATAAATAATTTTTACTAACTATTTTTCCCACTTTTTTGATAAATGTTTGATTTTTGGAACAATATCTTCTATATTTTTATATTCTATTACAAAATCAGATATCCCTTTAGCCGTGTCTTTTAATTTTGTCCCTTTTTTAGCTATAGAGATTATCTTCTTATTTTGATCAAAAGCTATGCCTGCCTCTATTGCACGACCCGTTGGCTTATTTGTGAAGTCTATAATCAAAACATCGCATTTACTGATTTCTTCTTTTGCCCTATTCATTAACTCTTTAGGATCTTCAAATTTTTTCTGATAATTTTCAATATCTCTTATAAAGCAAAAATCCTTGAAACCACTTTTTCTTATTAGACCACAAAATTTCTCAATTTCTTCTTTATTTCTCCCTTCCCTAAATGAAGCAGTAATAAAAACTTTCATTGGCAAGCTAGCAGTTAGATTATTATAAATCTTTCTAAGTTATATTTTTTATGCGGGAAAGAGGATTTGAACCTCTGAAGGCACTAAGCCACTGCGACCTCATCGCAGCCCATTTGGCCGCTCTGGCACTCCCGCAATATCAACAATACAAAGCAAGAGCTATTTTAAATTCTTCCATTTTAAAAATATTAGAAATAACGAGTTAAAAAATTATTTTGCTTTTTTAACTTCTTCAAGGTTATTTTTCAATTCATCAACAGCTTTTTCAACCATTTTTTCGGGAGAAATTTGTCCCCAAGATTCTACAGTAAATATTATTTCATTCCCCGCTTCCACATATAAGTAACTGTCTCCATTTTTGACAATCTCTCCTAAATAGTCATAAACTATCTTTCCCTTCTCTTCCTTTATATCCTCAAATTCTTTTTTATCTACTTCCTTAACTTCAGCATCTGATTTTTCCACATATCCTTTATTAATCTCTTTAACCTCGGGAGTTTCAGTATAATATAGCATTCCTGGAGAGTGTTTAGTATGGTCTACACCTTTTCCCAATCTTGCGTTTGCTGTCAATTCTATCTCCTGACCCTCAACCAATTTAACTATTGGCATCTCAGGATAAACGATATCTGTTCTACTTTCTATATCTTTGGCATAAATAGTGCCTGGCCCTTTTCCTTTCAATTTTAACTTATATCCACTATCTTCTTTAAGACTGTCTGTGGTTTTTAGAGGGAGTAGACCAAGTCTTAAACCAAGAAATTTATCATATAGTACTGAACCATTCTTATGAAATTCCACATCATCTATAGCTAAAATTGGTATTTCTAATACAGATCTTCTAATAGCATTAGCAAGGCCATGATTAATATCTGCCTTAAATTCAACCTTATCTTTATTTTTTTGTATAATTTCCATTTTATATATTATATTATTTATTTTGAGTCTTTTTTAAACCCTTCTACCTCCCGGTTTAGTTGGGCCACCTCTTGGCACCTTAGTTATATCTATTATAGATCTTATATTGAAACCTGCCTTGGTTAAAGCTTTAATAGCTGCATGAGCTCCAGGACCTGCAGTAGGGTTACCTGTTTTTGCTTTTATCTTAACATATAAGTTGTCTATCCCCCAATCTTTTGCTTTTTCGCCAATTTGCTTGGCCGCAAACATGGAAACGGTAGGATTAGCCTTTAACCTATTATGTTTAGTGACCATCCCTCCAGATACTCTAGATATTGTCTCTCCGGAAAGGTCTGTTAAATGCAATATAGTATTATTATAACTGGTTAAAATGTGCAAAATACCTTCTTTATTCTTCCTTGCCATCTTCTTTACCCTCACTTTCTTCATTTACTTCTTTCTCTACCTGATCACTTGAATTTTCTCCATCACTTTTATCTCCCTCTTCTTCTTCACCCTCTCCGCCCTGAGCATCATTTTCTTTTTTCACATCTTCTTCATCCTGAGAATCTTCTTCCTCTCCCTTGTTTTCTCCATCTTCTTTACCCTCACTTTCCTCACTAACTTTTTTCTTCTCTTCAACTTTTTTCTTCTCTAATGTTCTCTTAATTTTATCTTCTTCGTCAACATTAACCATATATGATGGAGAATTTACAGTATTCCCTCTAATAGTAATATGTCCATGAACAATTAATTGTCTTGCCTCATTTATAGTTGAAGCTAGCTCTTTCTTAAATACAATTGTCTGCAACCTTCTGTTTAGCCAATCTTCTTTATTAAGTGCTAAAACATCTGCAATTTTCTCAACCTTAAAACCAATTTTGTTTAATTTTTCAAATAATTTTTTCTGGCCACCCTCTCCCTCAGTAATTAATTTTTTAGCCTGCTCTCTTATTTTATCAACCGCTGCCTGGGCCTTCCATATTTCCCTCATATTTTTTAACCCATATTTCCTTGCTAAATTTCCTTCTTCCTCAATTCTAACACTGTCATACATTCTTCTCGGTTTAGAATATTTCTTCTTTAAATTTCCCATATAATTATTCTCCTGATGGAATCACTTGTTTAGTTTTTTGAACACCTAATGTAGACTTAGTCCTAAAATTACCTCTTGTTCTTTGACCTCTAACAGGCCTATTTTTAGAATGTCTCCACCCTCTATAAGACTTTATCTTCTTCAATCTCTTAATGTCAAATTCTTTTCTTAAATTTAGGTCACTACCTATTAAATGTTGAGCTTCTCCTGTCTCTAAATCTTTTGGTCTATTCATGATAAACCTGGGAAATTCAGGATTTTTAATAACTTCCGATATTTTGTTTATTTCTTCTTTTGATAAATCCCCAAATCTTCTATTCTCATCTATATCTAACTTATAGCATACGGCCTTAGATAATGTCCAGCCAACACCCTTTATGTTAGTTAATCCTGCGTAAACTGATGAATTTGAGGATACATCTGTGGATAGAATTCTAATTAGTGTTTCTTCTTGCTTTTTTTCTTTCGATTTTTGTTCATTCATTTTAATAAAGTGTTTAAAATATTTTTATAAACTTTTGCATTACCTGATAAATAAGTTATGTCTTTGCATTGTTGTCAATTCTTCCATAATTCTCTTTTCAATAGCCTTTTTAGGGTTAGAAAGCGTTGAAACTCTTTCCTCAATATCTTTAAAAGATTCAAAAGGTTTTTCCTCCCTTCCTTCTAATATTTCCTGAGTGTGTTTTTTCCCAAGGCCAGGCAATAATGTTAACTGATGAACTCTAGCATTTACAGGCCCTGATTCATTGAAAAATTTAATAAATTCTTCTTCTTTCTCATCTATTTTCTCTGTCACAAAATCCCTAAGATTCAACTTTGCCGTTTCTGTTATTTTTTCCCTAGGAAGTCTTCCCTGGATGAAGTGAACTTTGTCTCTTCGACCTTCCCCTATATAAACCTCTTCCCCCGCTTTAAAACTCTTACCTCTTCTGGGAACAACTTGTAATAGTGTGAAATGATCCTTTCCCACAGCCTGAGCTATAGGTGTCCT
>PWGL01000048.1 GCA_003554465.1 Candidatus Pacearchaeota archaeon | reverse complement strand
TTTTGATGGTTTCCGCACTTCCCACGAAGTGCAAAAAATTGAACCGGTTGACTACGAAGATATTAACAAGCTGGTGGACTGGGAGGCGATCAAGGCTTTCCGCCAGCGTGCCCTCAGTCCGGAAAAGCCGCACCAACGCGGCACCGCCCAAAATCCGGATATCTACTTCCAAAACCGGGAAGCGGCTAACTCCTACTATCTGGAGACGCCGGAGAAAGTAGCTGCTGTAATGGATCAATTATTTGAACTTAGCGGTCGCCTTTATCACCTGTTCGATTACCGGGGGTCACCGGACGCGGAAGCGGTAATCGTTTGCATGGGCTCCGCCGCGGAAACCGCGGAAGAAACCGTCGATTATTTGAATAAACACGGGGAAAAAGTGGGCCTGCTCAAGGTTCGTCTATACCGGCCTTTTTCCCGGAAACACTTTCTAGCCGCTTTGCCTTCTTCCTGTAAGCGAATTGCGGTTTTAGACCGGACCAAGGAACCTGGGGCCCCGGGAGAGCCGCTCTACCAGGATGTTTGCACCGCCCTGATGGAAGCAGAGCAGCGCCCCCTGGTGGTCGGCGGGCGCTACGGGCTGGGCTCGAAGGAATTCAATCCCCGTATGGTCAAGGCGGTCTTGAACAACCTGAACTCTAAACAACCCCAAAACCATTTTACCGTGGGTATTACCGATGATGTAACGCACACCTCTCTGGAAGTGCCGGAAGGGTTTGATACCTCTCCGGAAGGAACCCACCGGGCTAAATTTTTCGGCCTGGGCTCGGATGGCACCGTGGGAGCCAATAAGAACAGTATTATTATAATCGGCAATAATACGGAGCAATATGCTCAAGGATACTTTGTCTATGATTCGAAAAAATCCGGCGGAATTACCGTTTCTCACCTCCGCTTCGGAGATGAACCGATACAATCAACCTACCTGATCGACCAGGCCGATTTGGTGGCCTGCCACCATCCTTCGTTTGTCACCCGCTACCAGATGTTGGAAGGAATCCGGGAGAATGGAGTATTCTTGCTGAATTCCCCCTGGAGCATCGGAGAAATGGAGAAACAGCTTCCGGCGGAGATGAAACAAAACATTGCCGGGAAAAAGCTTCGGTTTTATAACCTGGACGCTTTTAAAATTGCCGGTGAATTCGGCCTGGGGAGCCGGATCAATACCATCATGCAGGCTGCTTTCTTTAAACTTTCCGGAGTAATAGATCCCGAATTTGCCTTTAAAGAGATAGAAAAGATGATCGAAAAATCCTATGGTAAAAAAGGCGCCGAAGTGGTCAGTAAAAATGTATCGGCCATCTATAAAGCGCTGGATGCTTTGGAGGAAGTCAACTACCCTGAAAGCTGGGCGGATGCCACTACCGGAGCAACCTTCGCGCTGGAAGAGGCGCCGCGGTATGTCTGTGAAAACATATTTCCCATGATCGAACTGAAAGGTGACGAGTTGCCGGTAAGCGCCTTTAACGCCGACGGCACGGTCCCTACCGGAACCACCCGTTACGAAAAACGAGGTATTGCGGTCCAGGTTCCGGTTTGGATACCGGAAAACTGTATCCAGTGCAACCAGTGCTCTTTTGTATGCCCCCATGCGGTAATCAGGCCTTACTTATCCCGTCCGGAAGACCTGGAAGGAGCCCCGGATGGTTTTGTTGCCCTGGATGGTAAGGCCAAAGACATCAAAGGATGGCAATACCGGATACAACTTTCGCCGCTGGACTGCACCGGATGCGGTAACTGCGTAGATGTCTGCCCGGCTAAAGAAAAGGCGCTGGAAATGAAGCCGTTAGAAGAGGTCCTGGAAAATGAAGATGCCAGATTCCGTTTTGCGGAAAGCCTGCCCGAACCGGAGGTGGATGTGGCGCCGCATACCGTGCGCGGCAGCCAATACCGCAAACCATTTTTTGAATATTCGGGAGCCTGTGCCGGATGTGGCGAAACCCCGTACATCAAGGTAGTAACGCAACTTTTTGGCAATCGCATGGTTATTGCCAACGCCACTGGTTGTTCTTCCATCTACGGCGGCAACGCCCCGACGGTGCCCTATACGGTGGATCGCAGCGGTCGTGGTCCGGCCTGGGCCAGTTCGCTATTCGAAGACAACGCCGAATTCGGTTTTGGATACTCCCTGGCTATAAATCAACAGCGCACCAAACTTATCGATACGGTGAACCGGGCAATGCACACCGGCGTATCCGCACCTTTTAAAGAAGCCCTGCAGAACTGGTTGGAGGTTAAGGACCAGGGGGAACTATCACTGAAGGCAGCCGCGAGGGTACGTGAACTGCTGGAGGCGGAAAAGCCTCAACCCGACAATGCCGGACTGTTATACGAAATCCGGGAAAAAGCAGACCTCTTGCCCAAACGTTCCATCTGGATTATCGGCGGAGACGGCTGGGCCTATGATATCGGCTTTGGCGGCCTGGATCACGTTATCGCCGGCGGAGCCGATGTTAATTTGCTGGTTTTAGATACCGAGGTTTATTCCAACACCGGGGGGCAGTCATCCAAATCGACCCCGACTGCGGCAATGGCCAAGTTTGCTTCCGCAGGTAAAGAGATGGGCAAAAAGGACCTGGGCTTGATGGCCGTAACCTACGGTTACGTATATGTAGCCTCGGTTTCCATGGGGGCTAACCAGAACCAGTTTCTGAAAGCGATCATGGAAGCCGAAGCATATCCGGGTCCGTCCTTAATAATCGCTTACTCCCCCTGTATAGCGCACGGTATCGATATGGGCAAGAGCCAGCGGGAAGAAAAGCTGGCCGTAGAATCAGGATATTGGCCACTTTACCGTTACCACCCGCTGCTGGCCGGCGAAGGGAAGAATCCGTTTATCCTTGATTCCCGGGACCCCCAAAAAGAGCTGCGCACCTTCATGATGAACGAAGTGCGTTTCCGCGCTTTAGCAAAAGAGTTCCCGGAGCGGGCGGAGATATTGTTTGGGAAAGCGGAAAAAGCGGCCGGGGAAAGAACCGACATGTATAAACAAATGGCCCGGAGAAAAACGGATTCTGAACTTGACGAATAACCGGGCCACTTTGCCTTTTACCATGATATTGATTAAAGGGAGGAGAGCTGAATGAACCCATTTACGTGTTTGATCTGTGGAGAGACCTATCTGGGAGGGGCGGGCTCCTGACCGCTGTCCCTTTTGCGGAGCTCATAAGATGTACCTGCTTCCTTCATCCGTATACATGGATCAAGGAAGGGGAGAGCTTTCTGAACAGAGCAGGAAAGATTGCCGGAAAGCTTTGCAGTTTAAGTTAAAAAACCAGTCCTTTTATCTCTGCGCTGCGGAAAACGCGGAAAACCCGGTTACGGAGAAGATTTTTAAACGTCTGGCCAAACAGGAAGCGGAGCATGCCGAGCTGCTTTGCGAAATAATGGGTATAGAGGAGACGGAACTTCCCCGGGAGACATGTGCGTCTGGCGATGTGACAAACTTTAAAGAAGTTAACGGAAGAGAACGGCGTGCCATTAACTTTTGCCATCAGGTGGCAGCGCGTGCTCCGGAAGCCAGAGTTAAAGAGGTCTTTCGGGCTATCGCGGAGATTGAATGCGAACACCTCAAGCTTTCCAAAATATACGGAAGTATATACGGGGGTATATGCGAGGGCATGGAAAGGAAGTGAGTTAAATAAGTCTGTTAGCTTAGTTAGTAGTTGGTGAAGTTTGCAGCGCAGATGCCACTTTTTGTGAGACATTTGAAACCAGTTAGTATGATTAAGGAGAAAAATACGGGCTGTCTGTTAATTTACAGTACAGCCCGTATCAAATTTGAGAATGGAAAATCTTACTTCACTATAAGTACACTACAGTTTTTGGCTTCCTGAACTACGGCATTACTGACACTTCCCAGGAATAGTTTTTGCAAACCACTAAACCCTCTGCTGCCAACAACAATCAGGTCAAATTTCTCCTCGTAACCTATATTGACAATAGTATGGGAAGGATGCCCTTCTTTACAAATTGCACGTGCTTCTATGTTTTTCTCCTT
>PWGL01000142.1 GCA_003554465.1 Candidatus Pacearchaeota archaeon | reverse complement strand
TATAGCAAATTTCAATAGGATAATCTGAATTTCCATCCCATACTTCACCGTGGGCATTAGTTTCATGTGACAATCTCATTATAGTTTGCGAGGAATCCTGACACCTATCGGGATCTATAGGCTCACTTTCAAAATTGGCAGTTACTGATTTATGACTATCCATTGTCAAAGTACATGTGTTTGAAGTTCCAGAACAATCTCCTGACCATTCCATAAAATTATACCCTTCTTCTGCCTCTGCTGTCAATGTAACTTCATCAAGAGGTCTATATTCATCCTGTTCAGAATCAATATTAATTTCTCCCGAGCCCCACAAGTTTATATCGGTTGTCAAATGCAAATCTGAGTAAGAATCACTTCTTATACAACGAACACGTTGAGAACTACTTTTCTTCTTGCTATCAAATTGACACTCGTCATCCATAGCTATTCTTAATGCCCTATTATTTTGGGAAGAGTGTTCTGTGGATGACCAATAATAACTATCTTGAAGATCTCCATATTCTTTATTATACAAATCCTCGCACATAATTCCCAGCTCATCTATATTAGGTGTAAACCAATCTCTATAACCTTCATTTTCTAAATTTCCGCAATGAAATTTAGTATTGTACCAATTTACTATCGGGTCCGGATGCAAATCTTCTGCTATCCAAATATCATCATCTCCTTCTCCTTCAATATGAAAAACATAACCTCCTCCGCACTTGTCACCTATCTCTACCCCATATTCGCATTGATCACTCCCACTACTAAGTCCTAATAAACTAAATAAAAGTATACTTGTCATAAGAGAGAATATAATCAACTTTTTATCCATTCCGTCTTCTCCTTAAATTTATTTACTTCCCCTTCAATATCCTGAATTCTTTCCTCAGCTTTATCTTCACTAATTCTCCCAAACCTAATATCTTCTTCCAGATCCTCAATTTTTATTAAGAGGTTGTTTAACTCTTCAATTTCATCACTATCTTTCAAACCCGATTTGGATAATAATTCATAAATTTCTATCAATTCTTCCTCTGTTTCTTTTATTTCATCTTCGAATTTAAAATAAATATTGAGTTGACTTGCCTGAATTTCTTCCTCTATATTATATTCTGAGGCTATCACTCTTATTCTTTCTTCAATATCCTGAATTCTTTCCTCAGCTTTATCTTCACTAATTCTCCCAAACCATATATCGCTATCTAATTTAATATGTTGTATTTCTAAATCCTCAATCTCATCCATAATTTCTTCTTCATATAATTTGTCTTCCAATATAAAAATTTTGTTAGATATCTCTCCCAAGCTTCTTTCATATTTTGGATACATTTCTGAGGGGTTTTCCCCATCTCTATCTATTCTTGTATCTTCCATTTCGCTTTCCCTGGTGGAAATAAAAAACCAAACACTCAAAAAAATTATTCCTGCTACAAAAATTAGAAGAATTATTATCGCGAAATATTTTGGCCTTTCATTATTATCTCCGGGAATTCCAGATTTTCCCCCTGAATAATCATCTCTTTTCATAACAATTAAATAGAAACAATCTTTATAAAGATTATCCTTTCATAACAGACAAGGGTTTCAACCTAGCCACAACTTTCCCAATACCAATTTCATCTGAAACTTTTACAACTTCATTGACATCTTTGTAAGCATATGATGCTTCCTCGGCAAGACCTTTTGAAGAAGTTGACTCAATATCAATTCCTCTCTCTTCTAACTCTCTTCTAACTTCATCACCATGTTTTTGTTTTTTTGCCTTAGTTCTAGACATAACTCTTCCTGCACCATGTGCAGTTGAACCAAAACTTAATTCCATAGCTTTTTCGGTGCCAACCAATAAATAAGAGGAAGTTCCCATACTTCCGGGAAGAATAATGGGCTGTTCCGGAAAAGCCCTTGTGGCACCTTTCCTATGAACGCAAACTTCTTTTTCTTTACCATCAATTTTATGTTTTTCAATCTTAGCGACATTATGGCAAACATCATAAACCATTTTCATTTCGGCGTCCGGAATAATTTTTTTGAAAGATTTTCTTGTAAAATCCATTATTAACTGTCTGTTACAAAAACCAAAGTTTGCAGCACCTCTCATAGCTTTCAAGTAATCTTGACCTAATTCTGATTTTATTGGGGCATTAATTAACTGTCTGTCCGGGAGTTTTTCAAAACCATATTTTTGCCCCATCTTTTTTATATAATCGCTTGCAACCTGATGTCCCAACCCTCTAGAGCCACAATGAATCATAATCATAACTTGCCCTTTCTCTATTCCAAATTTTTTAGCCATATCTTCATCAAATACTTCATCAACTTCCTGAATTTCTAGGAAATGATTTCCGCTTCCTAAACTTCCTAATTGGGGAATTCCTCTTTTTATTGCTCTTTCAGAAACCTTGCTTGAATCTGCATTTTCAATACACCCATAATCTTCAGTCTTTTCCAAATCTTCCTCTGTTCCATAACCCTTTTCAACAGCCCATTTGGACCCTTTTTCTAATATCCTTTTGATATCTCCTTCAGTTATTTTTATAACACCTCCCTTACCCAAACCTTTTGGAACATCTCTAGAGATTTGATGTATGATTTCTTTTTTCTCACTCAAAATCTTCTCTTTATTTAGATTTGTTGTTAATAAGCGGACGCCACAATTTATGTCAAATCCGACCCCACCAGGACTCACTATACCCTCATCTAAATCAAAAGCTGCAACGCCTCCTATACTAAAGCCATAGCCTTGGTGACCGTCACTCATGACAAAACTATATTTTTGAATACCTGGAAGTTTTGATACATTTGTTGCCTGTTCTAGCGTCTGATCTTTTTTCATCAGCTCCAACAATTTCTCAGAAGCAAAAATTCTTACAGGAACATTCATATCTTCTTCTTTTTGAATTTCCCATTCAAATTCTGATATTTTTTTAATTTCTACCATCTTATTTTATTTTGATTATTTTTTAATTACTTATCTTAAATTTAATTCAAGAGAGTATTTAATTCTTTTTGCGATCAATTCTCTTCGTTTTAGAATATTCTATTAACTATTTGTTCTTTTTTCTCTAAATCTTTTGAATTTTCAACTTCACTTAACAATTTAATAGTATTTTTATCTGATTTTAAAGAATATTTTTTATATTTATCTGAATATATTTAACTATCTCAAAGATTATAATCTTAACATGATTCTTTCGTTTTAATTATTTTTCCTATCTTTACCTCTGAAAGTGGTATAGAACAAAGTTATCAAAATTAGCGCCAATATTAGACTAACAAAACTAAGGAAACTTAGCAAGGTTCTAGGAACACATCTCATTTGTATTTTTTTTCCGTCTTTATCTTCGCATGTCGTCTTTTTAAGGTGATTATCATCTCCCTCCCATTCGGTAGAAATTGTATATCTCATATAACCTGTAGTATCACAGTTATCCTCAATATCTGAATAAGATGTTTTACATTTTCCTATCCCTGTGTCTGTTATTTCATCATTTTCACATCTGGCGGTTATATTCCATGAAGACACGCATCCTCCATCATACCATTCACAATAACAAGGCTTTACGATGTCTTTACAAGTTTTACTATTTTTAGTATACTCAGGCCCACTAGATCCACAAAAATCACTTCCGTAATTACTTTTAACAGATTTTTCAGCAACAGCTTTTGTAAAATCCCCACACTCTTCCGAAGTTTCATAGCTACCACACATATCACTTGGATTTTCCTCGGGTTTACATTTCCAATCCCCTCCTTCTTCTACACATTCATACCCGTAAGAGCAACAAGTCCCCCCATCATATTCATCCCTATAGCAGTTATTTGAACTGTCTGAAGACAACATAACTACTTCTCCCTCTTTATCATAAACTGGGACAATAACATTTTCGGAAACTTTTATATAGTACTTCTTTTCTGGAGAAATTTCAGTTAGATCTCCGTCCCAATCATCCCCATCATGAGTTGCAGTTTCCCCACTACCATCTTCCTCAATTTCATCACCATCTTCAAATAAAAAACTACCTAATATCTCATCAATATCTCCGCCTTCAGAAAGTTCATCAAATTGAATATTATCATTCCACCCTGAACTTAAGAATAATAAATTGGGCTCTCTCCATTCTTGGCTTGAATGGTCGCACTCTAAATTATCTATAACAACTTCCACATCAGTAGCTGTTTCTCCTCCCCATTCTATACCTACCACCATTGGAAACGCCATAAATAAAACTATAAGAGCAAACAAAAATAAATAAAGTTTTGCCTTTTTCATTTTTTCTCATAACCCATTTTTAATTTACTCCAGTGGCGACCTGAAGTTCCGAAATATCTTTCAAATTCGACAACTTCGTCATAATTGCCAGTCCAATTCCCTTCTCTTTTTTCATTGTCGCTAAATTCCCATTTAAACCATAAATCATAACCTCCGTCCTCACCTATCCAGTCTTTTGGATATTTGAAACACTTTAAATCTCCCAAATCGGAATCATCTACAGTGTAACAGTCATCTACATTTATTTCTGTTCCACCACCAGGAGTATCACTTGGAACAGTACAAGAACCTAAAGATGTGCAGTTTGCAACATAGCTATTGCTAACATCAAAATCAACAAAACCGGTACCATAGATCACTTTATCCGGTTCTGGAAGAGTAATTTCCGGAACAATACTTAAATCTTTTTTATAAACACTAATAGCAATATAGTCCGAATCTTTTTGAGGGCTCTCTCTACCCATCTCTTCTACTTTAGCTATAACATTAAATCCTCCTGCAGAATCATAACTATGAGAAACATTACAATCTCCAGTAGTCATGCAATTTTTCCTTATAATCTCATTCCCGTCACCAAAATCCCATTTTATTCTTACATCACTACCTTCACTCTCTATATTTGCCTCAAATTCTATCTCCCCCTCTTTTCTGAACTTATCTCCGTCAGAAGGAGAACTAATCTCTACATCTACAGGATAAACTATTTCTGGCTCTGAAACACTTAAGACACCATAATTTTCATAATCGCTAGAATCTATTTTATTACCATCTGTAGATTCGGCTTCAAAATAATAATCTCCTTCTTCAAAATCACCATTTTCTTTTCCGGCCTTCCATGTAACAAACCCATCATCAGATTGCTTGTCATCAATTTCTTTATCACCTACAACTCCTTCTTTATAAATTGTAAATTCTATATTTTCACCTTCGAATGGCGCATAATCTACAATGAGCTTTACTCCTTGCTCTACACTTGCTTCTTCAATAGGGTCATCATTCATATCTGCCCAGTATGCATCTCCTGTAGGCAGTACTTCCTCTTCAAATATCAATATAACTTCCTTATTCTCATCCATATCTAATGTACAGGACTGACCCTCGCAATCTCCTTCAAACTCAACAAATTTCCAACCATTTCCAGGAGTTATATCAGTAAATTCTACCTCTTCACCATCGCTATATATATGAGTCCCTTCCGGAGGATTACTACTACCTTCTCCTATAATGTTTACTTTAAGAGACTTGTCATCTTCCCCCATTGGTCTAAATATCAATGTAACTTCCTTATTCTCATCCATATCTAATGTACAGGACTGACCCTCGCAATCTCCTTCAAACTCAACAAATTTCCAACCATCTCCAGGAGTTATATCAGTAAATTCTACCTCTTCACCATCGCTATATATATGAGTCCCTTCCGGAGGATTACTACTACCAACTCCATCAATATCTACCTTAAGCGTTTTATCATCTTCTTCTTCTGGAACAAAAATTGTTTTTACATTTCTGTTTCTATTCATATCTAGTATGCATATTTTCCCCTTGCAATCACCCTCAAATTTATCTAATCTCCAGCCATCTTCTGATTCCTCGCTAACTTTGACTGTTAAACCTTCGTTATATGTATGGGTTCCTTCAGAAGGTGTTGTTTCCCCCTCCCCCTCAATACCTATTGTTAAGTCATATGCAGGGTCAGAAACAGCCCCTACGCTACAACAAACATTGTAATAACCACTTTCTTGCTCTTCGTTCAAATGAGCATTATGGTTTCTAGACAATGCAACAACAAATTCTTCTTCATCTTTACAAGAATCTCTTACCTGGCACTGCAAATTCCCGTAACAAATATCATTATCATAGAAATAGCTAGAAGGACTTTCTGCATGGGCATTTGTTTCAGAGCTTAAACCTAAAATTCTATTGGATCCTATACATTGATAAGGATTCTCTCCTTCATAATCTTCCCCGAATTTATCTTCATAATTAATATCTATTGGGTGTGGATCATCTGTCTCATAATATGCTAATTCTCCATGAGCATTTGTCTCACTAGATAATCTCATAATTATTTGGCTTGGGCCATTAAAACCTTCAGGTGGCCAATCTTCTATTGATAGTATAGGAATAGCTAGAGAACTAACTAAAAATACAACTAATAATAAAAAAACCAACAATTTTTTCAACTCTTTTTTCATATGAAAATGATAAAAACAATCTTTATAAACTTTGTCCTATAAAATTTCGGAGAATTTTTTATAAACCATTACAGCATATTTATAATCTCTCAATCCTTATTCTAAACATCTAAAACTACCTGACATATCCAGCCCTCTTTTCCTTTTTTAACTTCCATCTCACTATAAGTTATTGCTTTTACATCATTTGAAAATTTGTAATTTTTGGCTTTATCACCTAAAATTATTGCTTTCAACTTATAACTTTCACCATTATTATCGTTATTGATTTTGACCTCTTGAATTTCTGAAGTTAAAAAACCCTCAGCATCAAGTAAAAATAGGAATTCTTCTAAAAAATCATATAATAATCCTTCTAAATCTTTATTTTCAACATTGATTGATTTCTTTTCTTTTTTTAAAACCCCTATATTATCTTTTATAGTTTCGTTTAAGGCATTTCCTGCTGAAATAAATGTCTCATCAAGTGTTTTTCCAAATGCCTGAAACTTTACATCCGCAGTATGCTCAAGAAATTTATATTTTCCCATATTTAATTGATAAAAAACTATTTTAAATATCTTTATGTTTAAGACATATCTATATATAATATATAAGAAATCAGTTTAATCACTCAAAACTATCTTCTATCTCATCCTCATCATCGTCATCCTCAATATCATCCTCAACAGAATCTTCCTCGTAGTCATCAACATCCTCATCAGCATGATCGCTTACACTACTCATCGCATCACTATAGTCATCTTCATCCATCTCTTCATCCTCAACATCATCTCTTGTTAAATAAACGGTGAGGAAAACTCCTGCAATAACTAAAATCAAAAAAATTAGTATCACACTTAGAATTAGGATTATTTTCCCCGAACTAGAACTATCTCCTCCCTCTTCTACAGATTGTGCACTATTCTCCATATATCTTTTTCCACATTCATTTTAGTTAATAATTGGTTTTGTTGGTACATTTATATGTGTCTCACTGGCTCCGGTTCCTATTTGTCCATGATGGTTGTATCCCCAACATTTTACATCTCCTGTCTCTAAAAGAGCACAATATGACTGTTCATAGCCGTTTTTCCTTGCCTTATCGCCATAAATAGCAACAGCATTATCAATTCCCAAGACAGGCCTAGCGTATTCTACGTCATTTGAACCACAACTTGTTCCTGAATACCCTCTTCCAAGCTGTCCTCTAGCATTATCTCCCCAACAATAAACATGTCCTCCATTAAAATGGTCATCTGGATGTATAAGAGCACAAACACTTGTATAGCCATAACCTCCCGAAATTATTTGTAAATCTGTAACTCTACGAAGTCTATAACCAGATCCTGACCCATACATAACTTGTTCGGGGTATCCATGATTTGTAGTACATGTTCCGTCACCTCTCGATCCTCTCGAACTCCTCCCCCAACAATAAACATCTCCGGCAAATACTATCGCACATGATAAATCTCTCTCCGTAAAAACATTTCTAGTATATCTAGCATTGGGAACGTCTACATTTTGAGGTTTATATTCATTCGTTCCAGTTTCCCCATTTCCCACTTGTCCTCTATTATTCCTCCCCCAACACCAAACTTCTCTATCTCTTTCCTCTCGGTCTTCACTACCAACCACTGCACAAGTTGTAGGATATGCCTGACCTGTTAAAGACATATTAACAAAATTTTTGTTAGCTAGTCCGCTGGGAAGATAAATACGGCTAGCATAATTACGGTGTTCATTTTGAGCTATCCCCAGTTGTCCGTGACTGTTACTTCCCCAACAATAAGGAACTAAATCTTCTGTATCTTCTCTTACTAATGCACAACTATATCCATAAGTATAATAACCTCCTACAAACACTCTCTCAACATTTTCTAAATGTTCTCCATCCTCATTTATTACATACCGAGGAGTAGTTCTTTGAGTTGTGCTTCCATCTCCTACTTGTCCTCTAGCATTGTATCCCCAACACCTCACTTTACCATCATCTAGAAGCGCACATCTATGCTGTTGTTTCCCATGATTCCTACTATTATCTGAAACCGCAAATTGTTTTAAATTCAATAATCCCCCTAGTACTCTTGTAGGAACATATTTATGATTTGTATCTCCCACACCTAGCCCTCCATGACTATTCCTACCCCATGCCATTAGTCGTGTTTGCCCGGAATTATCTTCATATTCTATAAAAAATGATCTTCCCATACCATGTATATTTGTTGCTTCTATCCAATCTCCCAGCGCAACTGTTCTGAAATGATATGTGCTTCCGCTAGGACGAGTCCCTATACCAACCTGCCCTACACCATTATGTCCTGTACATTTAACTTTTCCATCTTTCATTAATAGACAAGTGGCATATGATGTTCTTGCAACCTTCTTAACTTTGTCACTATCATCAACTTCTATATCTCCATCTTCAACCCCACCTATCTCCCCCTCATCTATAGCTTCTTGAAGAGTCATAGGATCATCTACCCCCTCAATATTTACAAAAATCTCATCTGCATAATGATATTCCACAGCATAAACTGCTCCAGCGACAATTCCAAAAACTAACAAACCTAAAACTATATAGAAACTTTTTTTTGAAAACATACTATCTAATCCTCTTTTCATATTTCACATAGATTTAATTTATTTAAATAGTTTTCGGTCATCTATTCAAAAATTTTTATTACCAAAATACCCCATAATTCTTAAGATTTCATTTATTTAAATTTTCGTAGTTTCTACTTTTTATTCTTTCCCAGGGGTTTCTAACTCGACCTGAACATTTACAACCTTGGGAACTCTCTTTTTTATTTTATATTGTATCTTATCAATAATCTCTTCAATAGTATCTGTATCTAAATCATCTTCAAGATGAACATCTAT
Organism: Candidatus Pacearchaeota archaeon; assembly: GCA_003554465.1. Classification (GTDB taxonomy): domain Archaea; phylum Nanobdellota; class Nanobdellia; order Pacearchaeales; family GW2011-AR1; genus PWGL01. The sequence goes on along the minus strand of PWGL01000142.1, from coordinate 7,776 downwards.
ATTAACTAGGACTTTTTCCAGACCTATATACATAGTTTTTAGCTCTAAGACATCTTTGACTTCATCAATTTCAAGAGCAGCTTTTTTCATCTCATCTTCAAGATTTTTTGAAACACTCTTTCCAATTAAAAACTCTTTTGCGTTCTTTAGTAACATGAATGAGAGGAACAATAAAACTAGACCAATAACTATAGCTCCTAAGGCATCAAATCTCAAGTCGCCTGTCACGCTATAAAGAATAAGAGCTAGTAAACCTAAGAAAGATGAGCTAGTTCCAATCAAATCAGCTATAAATGTTGTTTTTGATGCAATCAGATCAGAATTTTTGAATATATCTACAATTTTCTTTGGATTTTTTCTGTTTAAGACCCTCCTAAAACTGACTGAAAAAGCATAGGCATTAGAGATTACCCCTATGGATAATATGATGTATGCTAAAAATATTCTTTCAACTATCTCAGGTAAGATAAATCTCCTTATTCCAAAATATAAAGTAAGACCGGCAGTTAAAAATATCATAACTAAAGACGCGAGAAGAACCCAAAAATAAATTTCCTTCCCATGTCCAAATGAATGTTCTCTATCTTCACCATTCCTTCCCAGTCTTAACCCTATTATTAAAAATAAATCCATAATAACATCTGCAAAACCCTGTAGTGTCTCTGCAATCATCACCATACTTCCTGTCATAATAGCTACAATAAAATTAAAAATTATATCTAGAATATCTACAATAAAAGATGTAAAAACTGTCTTTCTCGCAGATATCTTTTTCTTTTTCAATTTCTGAACAAAATCTTTTAGTTTCTGAGATCTTTTCATATTACGGAGATATTGGAAGAGTATAAAAATTTATCTTAATTTTTACTATATAAAATATTTTTAACATACTTAAATTTAATTTTAAAAAATAGTTTCGGCATTTATTTCACTCTTTCTCCCAAATAAAAATTCTCAATTTTTTTGGATCATATTTTTCAATATCTGCAGAAATAATTCCCGCTCTAGAGTACATATCTGGTCTGTATTCGTCAGGACCACAAATATCTACAGCATCACATATTCTGATAGTGTAATCTAAATACTCTGGCATTCTATCAGAGTTGTTAATATAATTTTCAACATCACCTTCAGCTCCAGACCCTTCTTTCACTATACTTGATCTCAAATCTCTATTTCCAGATATATCTTCTAAAAATCTATCTGATATTTCATATATCTCATCTCTTCTTCTATCTGGTCTTTCCCTCATACCATATATGAAGACAAAAAAACCGGTAAGCAAAACTATAGCTAAGAAAGCTTCTAAAATTCTCAACCATCCTTTTTTATTTTTAATCATTTTAAAATACCGTTAAGCCTAACTCCTTATATTCTATTTCCCCATCTTTATAAATTATTCGTATGTTCTTATTCTTAGTATAAACCTCTCTTTGGGCCCCCCATTTATTTGCCTCAATAATAACTTTCCCATCTTCAATATTTCTTAGCAGGAAAGAAAATTCCCTGTCTCTAGGAATTCTCAGTTCGCTTTTCAAGTCTTCATAATCATCATAGTATTCTTCTTTCAAATCATATAAACTTTCATTTTCATAAACAGTATATTTTCTCCACATACCCATATTATATTTATCACTATCTAAATCATTAGGTTGAGGAGGCGTTTGACAATTAATTTCGTCATTCTCCTCAAATAAATTTGAAGAAAAAATGTAAAAAAAATCGCTCTCATTTGCTCCGACTACTAGATGCTGCCCCTGAATTTTTCCTTCTACCAGCTCCATATCTTCATTTTTAATTATTATATTTTCCCCGCCCCCATCTCCGTAACCTTGGATTCTAAAACACTCTTCTTCTTCATCTAAAAATAAAGCTCTAAATGATACCTCTCCCGACATTTTTCTAGAGAACTCTTTTTCTAACCTATCTAAGTAATCTTCCTGAATATCATCTCTAGTTTCAAATGGATTAAATATACTGATTAGGAACAACAATGCAGTTATAAATATAACAAAAGACAAAATCATCTCGACATGGCCCAAACCTTTCTTATTAAAATAATCTTTTTTAATACTTTTTCCAACTTTCATTTTAAAAAAATGCATTTGCACCTGTATATATAAGTAAGGATATAGTCACCAAAGCAAATGAATGTTTAATTCCTGATACAAGTTTTCCCTCTGATAATTTCCCAATAACAAAACCCGCAAAAAAACCTTGCGCCAGTAATAAGAAAAGTAATGGCCGAGTCATATCCATATCTACATCTCCACCACCTCCTAGGCCCATCCCCACTTCATCATCAACTCTTCCCTCCTCATCACCTATCTCTCCTACATCTGAGATCATAGGCAAGATACTAAATTGTAACAAAAGCATTATCCCCACAAATATAATAAAGATTATATATCCTTCAACAACTAAAGAATAAACAGAAGCCTTCCTCTCTTTCTTTAACTTTTCTGTCTCCTCAATAGAGTCTGTTACAGAATCTAAAATATCTGTTATGTCCCCCCCTGCTTTTTCAGCCTCACTAATCAAATCTATAGCTCTCCTAACTGCAGGGCTATCAACATCCTTTACAAATATACTTAACGCTTGTTGAACAGGTATACCTACAGATATTTGATTTGCTAACTTTTTAACATGGGGGGTCAATGAACCATAATGCTTACTCCTAACATTAATTATAGACTGGCTTATAGGTGTCCCGGCCTTTACATTTTCAACTAAATCCCTACTAAATTCAAGAAACATTCTATCGTTTTCTTGATCTTCTCTTGTAACCATAATAGAACTTATAACAAAAGGGAAAGCCCCAAAAACTATACCTATACCTATAAGGAAAATCATTAAATCTTCTTGTTCCCTGAATAAAGCTATACTTGTTACTACCAAAATAATTGCTGCGAGTATTCCGAGTATGTGTTTCTTTTCTATTTTCATTTTCTTAGTATGGTGGCTGTTTTAAATTTAGGAATAATAGGAAAAATATGTTGATTATTGCTATGGCCGTAACCATTATTATAGATAAAGCTCCGGGTCCTAACTCTAAACCCATACCCGTCATTCCCATAAGTATGAATAATAGCATCAATATCATAGGAGCAGCAATAACAACACCTATATAAATATCCATAAACGTTTCAGACTCTTTATTATATTTCTCTCTTTCTAGTCTGTAGTCATACAATAATCCTTCAGCCCTTTCATCCAGAAAATTAGTTAAGTTACCTCCTCCAGAGATTGTTGTAGAAACTCCATTTAATAACTCGCTAAGTTTTTGACTTGAAGTTTCTCTGGCAGTATTTTTTAATGCAGTAACGAGATCAAAACCATAAACATTAACCTGGTTAATGATTTTTTTCATCTCTATCTTTGTGTTAGGATACTCTTCCCCCAGGGCTATTATCTTAAATATTTCGCTAGGTTCTATCCCCGAACCTGCAACCGCAGACATATGTATTGTGGCAAAAGGCAGTTCATGATCTATTTTATCTCCAAAACTTTTAGCCTCACTTTTTGGATAATAATATATTGAGAAAAATGTAATTAGTGGTAGTGCCAGAGAAATTCCAAGATTTATAGCTACGTAATCTAAAGTTATTTCCGGGGATATTCCAGGAGGAAAAAATGAGATAAAAAACGAAGTCGCAAAAAAGAGAAGGCTAAAAATAGATATTAATAAAGTGGTAAAGAATATCATACTTAAGTAAGTTACTGTTAAGAAAGGCATATTTGCTTGTCTTAAATCCTCATTCAATTCTTTGAATTTACCTTTTTTTATAATATTATTTGATAATTTGAAAAAAAGTTTATTTGAAATTTTTGCATATTCTCCAGCTTCTTTAAACTCCATAAGTTCTTTCTGTCTTTTTCCTTCCCTTTCCTTCCCCTCCCTTCCCCTATTACCTTTTTTCAATCTTTTCAATATATCTTCTTTTATTCTCAACTGTTTCAAATATTTATTTTTATTCTCTTTTTTAATACTAACAATCTCTCCCCCTTCGTCTCTCAGATTGACAAAATTGTTCTCTTTCCCTATATCTTTTCCATCTTTCTTTTCCAAATTTTTTGTAGGTTTGCCACCATCCAACTTCTTCACGCCTTCTAATGATTTAACTAGGTCAGGAATAGTATCATTTAATATCTTAATTCTTTCTAACGAAGAATTTAAAACTTGTCTCAACATTTTTTTCTCGTTCTCACCACTATAAGGGTCTTTCTCAATTTTTTCTAACTGGCTCTTGTGGTAAGAGATTTCTTCAATTATTTTTTTCTCTTCTTTAATGTTTTTTTCTAAATTTTCGAGGCTCATTCTATTTAACAGCTCCTTGTTTTAGAATATCTTCAATCTGTTTTTGAAAATTTAAAATCTCTTTTTTATTTTTTAAGAATTCTTTTTTATTTTCATCTTTATTCTTTTCAAGCTCCTTTAACACTTCTTCCATGCTATCTATCAATTGGGCGATTAAATTCAAATTTTCTTCTTTCATTTTAAAAGTAGATCTCTTTTATTTCTGAGAGGCAGCAAGTATTTAATAATCTTTTGCAACTAATATATTGGTAATAAGATAGTTTATGTTACCCCGTATTTTTCTAACGCTTTTTTTGGATCTTGATAATAGCTATCTATTTCATCCTGGACTTTTTTAAAATCAAAAAGCCCCCCTTTATACCATTCATAAAGGAGTTTTGTTCTTTTATTGAATTCTTCTTGCAACTCTTCGTTACTCATTCCAAAGTTAGCCCCAATTTTTCCAAAAACTTTTGAGTCTTTTTTAAAGTAAAATTTATCGTCTTTTGGAGACCATATAAAAGGAGTATTTGTTAGGGCAACACCTTGCGGGTCGACTTTCACAACTTCAGTCACTTTTCTGAGCTTTCTTGTTTCCTCACCGCTAACTATTGCGTGACTCATTATAGCAACAGCATCTAATGTATTAATTAGAGTTGGAGAAAGCTCTATAGGGGGTGTTTGAAGTCTTTTAATAACTGTATCTACAGAATCGGCGTGCATAGTTGATATTGAAGGATGTCCTGAAGACATTCCCTGGAATAAAACAAAAGCCTCTTTTCCCCTAACCTCTCCAACTATAACATAGTTTGGGTTCTGCCTAAATGAATTTTTTAATAAAGAGAATAGGTCTACTTCTCCTGTTTTTCCTGTTCCCATAGCAGTTCTCGCAACACTTGGTAACCAGTTTTCTTTCTCTAAATTTAACTCCCTTGTGTCTTCAATAGTAACAATTCTTTTTTCAGGAGGCATGAAAAAAGCAAGTGCATTTAAAAGCGAAGTTTTACCTGAAGATGTCCCTCCCGCAATTAAAAGGTTGCACTCATGCTCTATAAGTAGCCAAAAATATGCCAGCATCTCGGGACTAAGAGTATCAAATTTTATCAACTGAGTAGGTGTCCAAGGAGTTTTAGTAAATTTTCTTATAGTAAAAGTAGGACCTTTACTAGTGACATCTTCTGTGTAAGATGCATTAACTCTAGAACCATCGGGTAAGCTACCGTCAAGAAGAGGGTTCGCATAAGAAACATATTTGCCACATCTTTGAGCAAGTTTTTCAACAAAATTTCTTAGTATATCCATATCTTTAAAGATAACTTTAGTTTTAATATTTCTGAATTTTCTATGGACTATATAGGTTGGCAAATTAGCCCCGTTACATTCAATATCTTCAATAAAATAATCTTTAATTAGTGGCTCGACTTTTCCCAGTCCTATATAATCTCTATACAAATAATAAAAAATTTTTTTATAGCTATCTTCTTTTATCTGAAGACCCATTTCAGAAATTAGCAACTTTGCTGTTTTGTGAATATATTTCAACATACTTTTAGTAGTTTTTTCTATCAATATATTGATATTCACAACCTCCCTCATACTTTTCTTAATAGTTTCTAAGGCTTCTTTTTCCTCGCTGCTTAACAGTGGTTCTTCTAATTCATAAATAACCTCTTTTTCCTCTTCGTCCCAATGAATATGGGCATAAGCATAGGGAGGTATTAATGAGTATCTTACGTCAACCTTGGTTTTATTAGAAACTTTTGGTATGGCTGGAAAGCTAGGATTAAGATTTATCTTTGGAATACTAACATCTTTTCCCTCTTTTTTTGCCATATTTATTGACTCCACCTCATATCTAAGAAAAGATTAACCTTTTTATTTGTTTCGGATTTTTCAAATTAATTACCTAACGAAAAATCAATATTAGTCATATCGTTACTTACCCTTCCCCTATTTGAAATAACTAATTCATAAGCAGTAGCCGATTTAGGGAAGTCTCTTCTTCCCTCTTCCCCATTATATGTAATATTTATTTGTCCTGAATAATTTAGTCCCATCTCTACCCGATAGATATCACCTAACTCATCAGTTTTTAGATAAATTCTATCTTCCTTCACTTTTTCTCCAACTTCACTGTAAGCTATAGAACTTTCCATAACAATCTTTATGACATCTTTTTCCCCATCAATAAATAAATTCCCAGATTTAACATCAGACTTTACCATTCGAGTATTTCCTGAACCATAATATCTTAAATCTCTGATTCGAGTATCTATCCTATTCAACAAATTGATTGCCTGATTAGCTATAATTTTATCTTCCTGCTCACCATATCTAGGTATAATAATAGCTAATAACGTCCCTATAATTGCCAGACCTATCAGCATATATATGACTGTTTCAACCCATATTTGCCCCGATTTCTTCTTTATTAGCTTTTCCATTTTTACAAAATTATGAAATCGGGTCACGACATTCATTAAGATTTTTTCCCTCTATCTCACATATACTACCTCCAGGTAAAATTATCCCGACTTCAACTCTTTCTGACACCTCATCAAATATATATGTCCTAGCACCCGCCTTAGGCAATTTCGCATTTGCTTCATCACCGTCTCTATCTAACATATCAACTTTTGGATGAGGGTCTTCAATTATTTCATATGTTTCAAAATCCAGTTCAACATATATTCCGTCAACATCTACATCCTCCATAGCTCTCCTAACTCTCACTCTTGTCTCCTCGGCACCTGCGGAACTATTGTAGCAAGTATATTGAATATCATCTACTATTTCAATATGATCCATAACTTCGAAACAGCTAGTGCTGCCTTCTAACATATCTTCTATCATCGGAATTACAAAACTTGCCAATATCCCCACAGCCATAACTGTAATCATAACTATAAGCACTGTTGCAATTACAGGACTAACACCTTTCTTTTTCATAATATCTTATCCACTTTATTATTTAATTTCGCCTAGCCTTATGAGTATGGTCTTCGCATTTTGCGGACATTTCAACACCTTCTTCGTCTTCACCTATGATAATAGGGATGACCTCAACTTCATCATAGTCCTCATCTATAGTTACTGTAATAGAGTCACCAATACCAAGACTTTCAGAATCAAATTCCTCATCGGAGAAGTAAGATTGCTCATAACCGTCTACTTCTGCAAGAATATCAAATTTATAAACTGGTATATTGCCATCATTTACTATTTCTACCCTCCCATCTGAAGAGTAATACCCTACATCCAAATTAATTTCTCTACAAGCTTGACCTCTTTCCATATCTTCCCCTGCTACAGATTTTACTAAAACATCTTCTATCATTTCTCTAGCCGCAAAAAAGACAATTAACGCAAGAACTATAACCACTGCTATCAACATAGCTACTGCAACCACAGGTGAAATCCCCCTTTTATTTTTATCCATGTTTTATCTAGAGTAATGTTTATTTAAAAATGTTACGTTT
>PWGL01000151.1 GCA_003554465.1 Candidatus Pacearchaeota archaeon | reverse complement strand
TTTACCGACAAATCCTCGCGAACCAGTCACTAATACGCGCATCTCAGCGATACTCCCTGAATAGATCCAATTTCTTTAATAGTTGTTTAGTTTCTTCTTTATCTAATCTATAAGTGTTGTGAGAGTTATACTCATTGAGGTCTTCCTTATTTAGTTCTCCTTTTTCGAAATATTTATCGTAGTTCAAATCCCTCTGATCGGCAGGGATACGGAAAAAATCGCCTAAATCTTGCGCTTTGGCCATCTCTTCACGAGTGACCAAAACTTCATATAGCTTCTCGCCGTGACGTTCACCAATGATTTTAGTGTCTACATCTCCTTGCATCAACTCCTGGATACTCTCAGCCAGTGTACCGATGGTTGCTGCTGGGGCTTTTTGTATGAACAGATCTCCCTGTTTTGCATGTTGAAAGGCGTATAAAACCAGTTCTACCGCTTCATCGAGTGTCATCATAAACCGCGTCATATCGGGGTTGGTTATTGTTAAGGGCTTCTTCTTGCTTACCAGCTTATGAAATAGGGGAATAACACTGCCGCGAGATGCCATTACATTGCCATAGCGGGTCAAAGTAATGGTTGTCTCATCTTCATTGACATATCTGCTTTTGGCAATGATAACCTTTTCCATCATCGCTTTTGATGTTCCCATTGCATTGATTGGATAAGCGGCTTTATCAGTCGAAAGACATACTACACGTTTTACATTATGCGCAATTGCCGAATCCAAAACATTTTCTGTACCTATTATGTTGGTTTTGACCGCTTCCATTGGAAAGAATTCACAAGTCGGCACTTGTTTCAGGGCTGCGGCATGAAATACATAATCCACATTTTTCATTGCAAAATCAACAGATTCACGTTGGCGTACGTCGCCAATGAAGAACTTTAAACGACGATTATTAAATTTGCGACGCATATCGTCCTGTTTTTTTTCGTCTCGAGAAAAAATACGGATTTCCAGGGCATCGGTGTTTAAAAAGCGCATTACAGCAGCATTTCCAAATGAACCGGTCCCTCCGGTTATGAGTATTATCTTATTCTTGAACATAATCGTCCCTCGCTTTTTTCAGTAACCTTTCGATTTTTGAAAGCACGACCTCGCGTTTAAATGTGTTTTCAAAATATTCATCATTTATCTTCATTCTATCATGTTCAAGATCTTTAACAAATTCAACAAGGGCATCAGTCGCTTCAGAATTACTTGCCACTATTTTAGCAAGCCCGTATTTATTGAGTACACGTTTAGATTCACCTGAACATATAGCGAAAATAGGTTTTTTAAAAGCCATATATCCTGCCACCTTGCCAGGCAACGTTTTGCGTAGAACTTCATTATCAATTAAAGAGTAAAACAATATATCAGCTACTTTATAAAAACCAGGCATAGCTTCTATAGGTTGCCTACCATAAAATTTAAAAAAAGATTCTAATCCTTTATCCTGTATATGTTCTTGAAGTTTCTCTTTATAAACACCATCGCCTACAATCATAAATTGAAAATCATACTTCTTTCTCTTTTTCAATTCAGAAGCTATTTTTACAAGAGAATCCAAATTCTGGGCATGGCCAATGTTCCCTGCAAAAAGAACTCGAGATTTATCTTTCGCATAATCTATACTGTTGTCAGTAACATCCCTATCTTGGTTTTCAAATACAGATTCGCTATGATTCGGAACGTAATAAATATTTTGTACCCCAAGATTCATGAGATACTCCCTGAACATTTCGGAAGTTATGATTGTTAAATCACTGCGAGAATACACTCTTTTTGAATAGGCCTTCATAAATTTATAAATGGCCGATTGTTTTTTTATTTTAGGTGATGCTAACAGGCTGTCAGGCCAAAGATCAAGTACATAAGTAACGGTCGGTATCTTTTGACGCTTAGCAACTTTATGACCTGCTGAAACGCTCATAATAGGTGACAATTGATAATTGAAAACCAAATCATATTTATCACGATTTAAAAAAGCTTTTATATTAGAAAATACATAGAATGACATGTAATTTAATATACGAAAAATAACATTTTTCTTCCGAGGTATTGTGAAAATTCTTTGTATTTTAACCCCATTAATGATTTCTTTTCTTTTTTTGACAAAACCATAACCAGAATACATCTTCCCTTGAGGATAGTTTGGTATATTGGTCCAAACAGTGACGTCGTGATTATGCGCTAAATATTCAGCTATATCAGTGATTTTAAAATGTTCAGGATAATAATGGGGACTTAAAATCAATACTCTCATATACAGCTCCTATTTTTTAACCAAATAAATGCAGCCATCTTGAACACCCAAATAAATTATGAGTCAACATTCATAATGGCATATCACCACTACTTTCTTACTACTATTTTAATAAACTCTTTTTCAGTGTCCAACATATGATATTTTTTTTCAGCCAAGCATTTTTCAAGGGAATTCTCTTGCGATAATCCTTCGGCGCTTTTCGAATCAAATATAGTTCTTATGGTATGCAGCAAAATAACCATATCATTCAAAAAACTATAATTAGTAATATAATAAATATCGAAGCGCAATTTTTCATTAAAACTTGAACTATAACCCCCGAAAGCCTGTGCCAGTCCGGTAACTCCCGCCTTTACCTTTAAACGGTATTGGTAATCTTTATTCTCTTCCATGAATTGTTCAATAAAGACTGGGCGCTCTGGTCGGGGACCGACGATGGACATATCACCTATTATTATGTTAAAGAATTGAGGCAGTTCGTCTAACCTTGTAATTCTAAGAAACTTACCTATTTTTGTAATTCTATCGTCATCATCGGTCGCAAACACAGGGCCTGTCTTTTCTTCTGCGTTCGGAATCATAGTTCTGAACTTGGTCAACAGGAATTTCTTATTGTCTTTGGTAATACGCTCTTGTTTAAACAGCACCGGGCCACGATCATACAATTTGATAATCATAGCTAAAACCAACATTATCGGAGTTGTGATAATCAACCCTATCACAGATACGAAAAGATCAAAAGTTCTCTTGATGAATCTCTGTTCCAAAGTTAAACCTAATCCATTAATCTTATAGACTAATGTGTCCTCAATCTGATCTACTGGGGCGTTATTTATTGAAAGTTCATACAGTTTGGGCACAAGATAACACGATATATTATTTTTATAACAATATGATATGACGATGTTTTTCCTTTTCGTGGATAGGTTTTCAGTAATGTACACCTGGTCTACGTTATTAATGTATCCAAAAACTGTATTCAGCTCTTCATTATCAAAATTTTCATAAACTAAATATTTAAGATAAGTATTGTTGTTGTCATCTAAAAGGAACTTTTGAGCTAATGTATTTACTTCACCCTCAGGTCCTAGAATTAGTGAATTTTTAACATTGACCTTTCTAATGAATGTATAAACCAAACGCTTATATATAGAAATGAAAAGAAATTGTGGCACAAGCATGAGCACAAAACTATTTCTTGGCAATGCGTAATCCATATGAACGACGGATAAAAAAGTCAACACGATAAGAATAATAATCAAACTAATTCCGAGTCTGAAAAGAATATTGATATAACTAAGTTTAACAACACTGACCTTATATATTCTAAACATTATAATCATAAGGACTGATAAGAAAAACAGTGTTAAAAGAAGATCCCTTGTAACAATGTCCCCTTTTAATAGTTCACTGATACTGTAAGGGCTCAACAATAGAAGCGCTATTAAATAAGAACCACCTAGAATAGCGAGGTCGACGATAAGCTCTAATAGCTGTATTATTTTGCCGTCCCACTTAAAAGTTTTCATGCCTTCACCCTTATACTTAAAACTTGCAAATTAACAAGTATTCACAAGACGTACAGTTTTATATGATTATGAGCTGAATAGATTAAATTTTTTTAGTAGAAATATAATAAAACACAATCTTGGCGACGATTATGGACGGGATAAGCAAGCGGAACCGCTGAACGTCGACAGTGGTCTCCAAGAAGCGGAAAAGCAGCACCGCTAGACCGAAGGAGGCGAAAATAGAAAACGCATCCACAACAAACAACTGCGCGGTTTTCAGGACGCGTCTCA
>PWGL01000112.1 GCA_003554465.1 Candidatus Pacearchaeota archaeon | reverse complement strand
TAGCAGTTTTTGTCTCTGACGCTTCTTTTTTCTCGGTTCAAGGATTGATAGATAGAGTATTAGAAATACCATCATTTCTTGACCAAATACTTATTTACCTGATTTTTATAGCATCTATAGAGATTATTCTAAGGGCAGGTTATTTGCTTATAGATTTAATTACTAGTGAAGAGATGAGAGAGGTTGAAGAAGTTACTAAAGAAAATTCTCAGGAAGTTCCAAACCCAAACGGTTAGAAATAGTTAATAGTTAAATAAAAAATTGCCTTAAGATTATTTCGCAAATTAATCATTTAGCTCTAAGTCAAACTTGATATAAGTTATGATTGAATTGTCTTCAGAATTGTACCAATTTTTCAATGCACTTTTTATGTCTTCCAAATTCCTACTTCCACAAAATTTTGCCTCATATTCTTCTAAATCTTTTATCCTTTTTATCTTAATCTCTTTAATAACTGCCTTGTCTATCCTCTTCTCAATTTCTCCTTCAAATAAGCCAGGTTTTTCAGAAAGATAAACTAAAACATCCTGACCGATTCTAAAATAATTTTCTCCTGTCATTATAGTGGCTGTCTTATTCCCATTAATTAATACCTCATTATATACTCCTGAAAAATGAAACCCCAATATTGCCATAAATATTTCATAACTGGTGTTATTTTTAGGTCTTTTGAATATTTGAAAAATATAAATAACTTGAAAAATCCCGGTACCAAATTATAGACTTCTCTTTCCTGATCATTTTCCTATCTACTGCTAGTATGCAAACACTTTTATATTGTAAATGCTATATTTTTGTGCAGGTCAAGCTTGCAGGTTAGCCCCCTGCTTTACTACAATTTGGGCTTTATGGTAGAGCTTGAGAGGGGAGTGATAGCCAGGTAATTGAAGCCTCTAAGATAACGTTGAAGCTTTGTCCTGGTTGACTTTGGCTATATGAAGAGGGTCAGTCCTTGATCGGAGCAGCCCTAAGTATAGTTCAGGGTGCTTCCGGGGTCGCAGAGCCGAGGATGCTTAGAGATCCCTTTAATTACAGGGCTTGAGCAAACCTCTCCGGCCTGCACTTTAACACAGAAAAAAGTTTGAAAAATAATCATTGTCAATCCTATAAAAGTCCTACAATTATTTTAGAAATTTTTTCAGGATCATGTCTTGCAGTCATTATGCCCTCTATTTTTAGCTCGTTTAAAAGTTCCCCCTTAATTACATTTCTACCATCTTGATCTAAGTCGGGCTCGACAAAAAAGCTATCTTCCTCTTTATATTTATCAACAACCTTCTTGGTAGGTTTTCTAGTATTGCAAACCACGTAATCAATTTTTTTGCCGAGATAATTTTCTATTGCATTGACAAAATTGCTCGCCTTAAAACCATATGTTCCTTGCTTTGTTACTAGATTGCAAACATAGACAATTTTTGCATTTGAATCTTTTATTGCATCCTTGACACCTTTAACCAAAAAATTTGCAATTATACTCCCATATAATTCTCCTGGACAAATCACTATTAAATCCGTGTTTCTTATCTCTTGTGCCGCCTTTCTATAAATAAATGCTTCGGGTTTCAACCATAGCTTTTTTATTTTAGCAGTTTTTCCGGGATAGCTAATCTTGCTCTCCCCAGATAGTCTTTCTCCTTCGTCAGTTTCAGCGTATAAATGGGTGTTGTCTATTGAAACTGGCAACACTTTCCCTGTTATTTTTAGTATTTTTGAGGCGGACTTAACCGCTTCACCTATATCTCCCTGTATGTCCGATAAAGCAGTTAAGATTAAATTTCCAAGACTATGATTGGATAAGCTACCATTTGAAAATCTATAGTCAAATAAATCTCTGAGTTCTTTTATATATGACTCGTCTGATAAAGCTAATAGGCAATTTCTCAAATCCCCTGGGGGCAAAATTCCAAATTCGGATCTGAGTTTTCCTGTAGACCCTCCGTCATCTACTACTGAAACTATAGAGGTTATTTCAGCATCATAATTTCTTAAGCCTCTAAGTAATGTGTAGTGTCCTGTCCCACCACCTATTGTAACAATTTTTTTCATATAATCTAAAAAAGTTGTATATTTTTAAATCTAATTAATCACTTTTGGGTAAAAATAATAATAATAATTTAGATAGGTTTGAAAAATATGATAAATTGCTATGCTATAGATGGTTTAGCTCTTCTACCTTTTTCTGTTCCGGCAACTACATCGTGTATATTTTTTAGATATGATAGCGCTCTTCTCATTTTACCATTTCTTCTGAAACTTGCACCTGTTAAAATCTCTATAAGTCTTTCAGTTTCGCCATTAAAAGGCGAGATTAGTTCTAGTTCATGTTCGTGAGTATTATTTTCTATTTTATCTACCAATGTAGTTTTCAGACTTATTGAGGAAATAACCTCCCCTCTAACACCATTCCTATTACCATCAACTATGTCTAATGCTCTTGAGTAGTAATCGCTTATATCATATTTTTGCTCTTGATCATAATTTAAAATAATCCCTTTTAGATATTCTTGTTTAAGAAATCCCACCAGAATCTCCCTACTAGGGACAAAAATACTATCTACAATGCAATAATCTAAATGTAAAGAGTCATACTTATCAGGTTCATTTGTTCTAATATGATATGAAAAATTGTTACCTTCCATTATACTTTTTTATGAAAAGAGATATTTAAATTTAATTATTAATTTGGTAACTCCCCTAGAAAAAGTGCAAAAACTAAAATATCTGAAAGAAAAGAAAAGTTATTTAAATAGTGAAAAATAATTATTAGCATGAAAAGAGGAAAAAGTTCCTTTACAGGTGTGAGAGAAAAAATAACTAGCTGCCAGTCATACGATTCTAGAAAGTCCCAGTTTTACATAATAGCTGCAGTGGTTTTGATTCTTGTTGTTAGCAGTGTGATAATTTTGCAGACCCAATATACTGGGGATGTTAGGGATCCCGAAATTTATAATCTGCAAGAGGAGTTGAATTTAGAGACAGGTTATGTTTATGACTTTGCCATTTACCAGGAAAAAGATATAGATGAAAAAATAAAGGAGTGGGGTGAAACCTATGTGGAAGCAGTAGACGCTGAAGATGATGAAATGTGGATTATTGCCTGGGGAAATCAATCAAATATATCAGTATTGGAAATATCTCATAAAGAGACAGGAGTGATAAAAATAGGAGGACAAGAATTCTCTGCAGGAGAATTAAAAGGTGAATCTGAGAAAGTTCCTGGTCCGGGTCCGGGTGATGGAGAAATTGAATTAGAATTTGGAGAAGGAGATGATAAATTTTCCAGGACATTTAATCTGAGAGAGGGGGAGAATTTCTTTTCAGTTATTAAAAAAGGAGACTATGTCACTAAAGATAAAGATGATCCCGGTAAGGGACCTGGAGATGGTCCTGGTGGTCCTCCAGGGAATATCCCGGGTCAGGGCGCACCCCAAAATTAGTTAAAATAAAAATAGGAAGATGAAAGAGAAAAAAGGTTTAAGTGAAATAGTTGCATATGTGATGCTTGTAATTATAGGTATATCTTTAGCTATTCTCGTTTATGGTTTTATGGTTAGGTTCTTGCCAGGTAGAGAACCAGAATGTCCTGATGGGATCTCGCTAATGGTTGTTGATTATGAATGCTCTGCTAATAACTTCAATCTCACAGTGAGGAATACAGGGAGATTTAGTTTAGATGGCCAAATAGTCAGAGTATATAATGATACAGGACATAGACAAGAAATAACAGACCAGTCAACAAGATTTTTTGGTGGGGATAAATATGAGTGTGGTGCAGAACTCAATCCGGGAGAGGAATGTTTTCCGGATAATGAAAAATTTACATACTTCCCCACAGATATCAACAGAATTGAGATAGTCCCTTTAAAGATTGTTGATGGCCGTACAACATTATGCGATAATGCTAAAATGTCTCAAGAAGTAGAATGTTAAATTAAACTGCTGTGTTGCACGACCCCCAAAATAATACACAGTCTTAACTAATCTTGTTCTTTTTCTCACAATTTTTAATCAATTTATTAAATAACTTAATCAACCACCGGCATCTTTAAGCTTATTA